>DMBU01000101.1:0-62065 GCA_003446015.1 Bacteroidales bacterium
CTGCTGTGTTAAATCTACACTTGTAGGAATAACTAATTCCCCAAGTTCATAATTATCTTCCTGACAGCCACCTAATGAAATAAGCAATACAAAAAGAGTAATTATGTTATATCTATATTTATTTTTCATTTTTCAATATTTTAATTTGTTAATTCTATTTCAACTATTCAATATCATTTTAATAAAAATAAATATTGTCTAAGAATATAGTTGCCCCCGCCGTTCCATCAAATTTGAATTGAATAATATCGGCCAGATCAACCACACTAGAGAACTTCGTTAGCGGGATATCATAACTTACCCATTCACCAGATGTAATTGGTAAGGCATATGCTTTTTCAGCAGGTCCTGTGCTTATGCAAGAAATATTTACAGAAGTTGCATCATATGTCCACATATCTACATGTAAGTATCCAAAGGATGATGCATCTATAGCACTTGCAAATTGTGTTCCCTGATAGTTTAAATTTGCATATTTCATAATGGTATCAGAAGCAGCAATTTCATCAAAAGTAACTACGGTTGATTGTCCCCAATTAGGATTAAAATCAGTAGCTG
Organism: Bacteroidales bacterium; assembly: GCA_003446015.1. Taxonomy (GTDB): domain Bacteria; phylum Bacteroidota; class Bacteroidia; order Bacteroidales; family UBA12077; genus UBA12077. The sequence goes on from DMBU01000101.1 coordinate 559, forward strand.
TAAGGCTTGTATAAGCATCACTAAATACAGATATAACCTTATCTGTATCTCTAGCAGGAGGTGTTGGAGCTGCTGTAGTTGGTGAAGTTGGAGTTTCGCGATAAAAATAAATATTATCGAAATAAACAGATGAACCAGCTGTTCCATCAACTTTAAACTGAATAATATCTGCTAAATTCACATTATCAAAATGAGTTAAAGGAATTTCATAACTTACCCATTCTCCTGCTGTTATTGCAAATGAATATGCTTTTTCTGCCGGTCCGGTACTAATACAGTAAAAGTTTACAGTAGTAGCATCATCAGTCCAAACATCAACATGTAAGAACTCCATTGCAGAAGCATCAATAGCACTGGCAAACTGTGTCCCCTGATAATTTAGATTAGCATATTTTAATGTACTACTACCACCTATTGTTTCAGTAGTTACAATAGTTGATTGTCCCCAGTTTGGATTAAAATCTGTACCTGTAAGATTAGTAAAAGCATCACTAAATACGGAAATCACATCAGACTCTAGTCTATTTGGAGGTGCTGGTGCTGCTGTTGCAGGACCAATAATTTCTGTAACTGTAAAAGTAAACGTAGAATCTAAGGTTTTGATTGCTCCACTTTTAGCAATAACAGTTATTTCATAATCACCTGGATTAGCATAAACATGAGAAACTGTTTCGTCGGGATCAGCAGTTACAGGTACATCTTCAGTTAATTCACCAAAATAATATTCAATTTCTATAGCGTAATCAGCATTCGCCGAAATATTAACTTGCTTAGAAACCGCAATATCATTTTCAATAGTAATTACAAGATTCTCAGGAGCAATAAACGAAACAATTAATTCTTCGGTGAGCGTTGCATTTTGCCCATTAATACCAACAGCTGTTATTCCAACTGAATAAGTACCTTCCTCATAAACATGATTAATTTCATCGCCAACTTTATATGCAGTAGGTGTTTCATCAATAGTATCACCAAATGCAATTAAATAATTCACTACACCATCTGCATTAGGGATTATAGTTACCAATCCACTATTGTCTTGTGTAATATCAAAATTAACAGATATGTTTGACGGAGCAGAAAGATAATCCAATGAGTACTTTAAGTCCTCATCCGTCTCACATGAAACCGCGATCATCAAAATGATCATTAATGCCGTTATATTTTTAAAAATATTCATTTTTGTAATTATTAGATTAATAATTTGGGTTTTGCGACCAATTTCCATTTGAAAACTGAATTTCTTCTAGTGGAATAGGAAACACTTCGTTTTTACCAGCAACAAATCCAGCAATTTCATCAGCTGCTCTGCCAGTTCTTACAAGGTCAAAAAAGTGATGTCCTTCACCCATAAGTTCAACTCTTCGCTCATGATATATTGCATCTGTTAAAGAAGTGCCAGTAAGAGTAATTCTATGATCTACATCTCCAAATCTATAATCGCGTAAAAGATTCAGATATTCCTGAGCCTTACTGTCGTCAATATTTCCACGATTGTATGCTTCAGCAGCCATTAATAGTACATCGGCAAAACGTATAGCCCTGTAATTATTGGGATTTGTTAAGTTTAAATCGCCAGCGGCATCGGTACTTCTTTTACGAGGAAGATATTTTCTGTTGAAATAGCCGGTATGTTCGTTTCCTGTAGTATATTCTGCACTATTACTTGCAGCCCATGCTTCAATATCCAGAATTGCTACATCAATTCTTGGATCATCCGATTCAAACTCATCAACAGCATCCTGTGTAGGTACGTTAAAGCTAAAACCTGCAGTAAATAATGGTCCATCATATCCTCTAACACCACTAAACCCAACGGCAACATTTCCTTCGCTACACTGCAAACAATCAAATCCAGCACCCTCAACATCGGTATATTGTACTTCAAAAACAGACTCAGGGCCATTTTCTCCATCCATTTCGAAAGTTGAAGCATAATCAGTTACCAGATAATATGGTCCTTCCTGAATTAGTTTTTCCAAAATATCTGCAGCTTCCTCAAATTTATCCTGATACAAATATGCTTTTCCTAACAATGCTTGTGCTGCACCCTTTGCAACTCTGCCAATTTCAGGTGCATCATATGTTAAAACACTATCAGCATAGATTAAGTCTGCTTCAATTTGAGCATAAACAGCTGAAATATCAGAACGGGGAATACTTGTTTCATCACCAAGATTAAAACGCTCATCAATTTTTAATGGAACGGGGCCAAACCACTTAACCAGTTCAAAATAATAATAAGCCCTAAGGAAGCGAATCTCACCAATCATTTTGTTTTTACCTTCAAAGTCAGTCTTATCTTTAAACTCCATAAAATAATTTGTACGCTGCACACCTGCAAACATCCAGTTCCAGATATCATGCAAATTACTGTTTACCTCGGTATGAATCATATCGTCGACTTGTTGCCATCCAATAACATCTGTAGGATTTTCTCCGCCACAAAGCGTATTATTTGAAGCAATTTCGCCTAAAAGGGCATTTGCATAAGTTGTTTGGAGTAAATCGTATGCGGATATAAGTGCATAATAATAATCATTTTCAGAGTTAAAATAATTTTCTGAATCAATGGAATACTCAGGAGAAATTTCAACATACTCATCAGTACAAGAAAAAATGAATAGTGATAATAGTACTCCTGAAATAATTGTCTTAAGTAATATCTTATTTTTCATTTTTCAGTTTTTAAAAAGTTAAGTTTAATCCAAATGTATAAATCCTTGCTGCAGGGTAAAATCCTTTATCAATACCTCCACCAATAGGCTCGCCACTTGATGCAGCCGGATCATAACCAGTATAATTTGTAAGGGTAAACAAATTGTTTGCACTCACATAGATTCTAACTTTATCAGCTTTAACTTTTTGAGTAATACGTTCCGGGATAGTATATCCTAACTGAATATTTTGAAGTCGAACAAAAGAGCCGTCTTCAACATAATAATCAGAAAAAACGTTGTTTGAAGTTGCTTCGGTTGTTACTCGTGGAACAGAATTACTAGTTCCTTCACCAGTCCATCTATCCAACGTATAACTTAGTTTATTTACATTAGGTTGTGTTCTTTCATAATTCCTAACAATCTCGTTTCCAATTGAAGCATATGCATATGCAACGAAATCGAAACCTTTATATTTCAATGTAAAATTTAATCCCATAATGTAATCAGGTATTGGATCACCAATATACGTCCTATCATCTGAATCAATTACATTATCATCATTAGTATTTTTATATCTAATATCACCGGGTGAAGCTTCAGACCCCAAAGCTGCTTGAGAAGGATGTGCATCAACTTCTGCTTGTGTTTGAAAGATTCCATCCGTTTCATATCCATAAAAATAACCAATTGGTAAACCCACTTCCATGCGTAAAGGGGATGGTTGACCAACTCCAAATACACCTCCTTCAACGAAGCCAGAACCGTTATTAACTTCAAGAACTTCGTTATCGAGAGTTGTTAAGTTATAATTAATGCTATAACTTAAACCTTTTGAAATATTACCACGATAAGCAATAGCAAACTCAAAACCTTTATTACGAACGGTTCCAGCATTAACTGTTGGACCGGAAGCTCCCGGAGCAGATACTCCCAGAATACCAGAAACAGGAATATTCCCAATTAATAAGTTTTCTGTTGTTTTTATAAAGTAATCTGCATTAATATCAATTCGATTTTGTAATAATTTAATATCTAATCCAACATCAAATTGTTCAGACTCCTCCCATTTTACTGAAGGATTTGGTAAAGCACCTATGGCAGTTCCTGTAACCAGGACACCATTAATAACATAAGTTCCTTCACCACTAAGTTGTGAAATATATTGGTAATCATTAATCTTATCAGAACCAAGAATGCCATAACTTACTCTTAATTTTGCTCTATCAATGATCTCTAAAGAATTCATAAAACTTTCATCAGAAACAATCCAACCTGCAGTTACAGAAGGGAAATATGCTACGCTGTTATCGGGACCGAATTTGGTTGAAGCATCTCTTCTAAGCATTGCAGATAAAAGATATTTGGCTTTATAATCATATTGTACTCTTGCAAAATAAGATAATCTTCTCTGATCATAGGTATATGAACCAGTTGCCTTGGCCGTATTGAGTCCGTCAGCTAAACTTATATCAGCAAAATCCCAAGAGTTATTTGGAACATCAAAACCGGTAGCTTCAAGTTCGTCTCCCCATGTTTTATAAACTGTTGTTCCTATAGTTCCTGTTATATGATGTGCATCAAAGAAAATGTTATCATATGTAATAAATGCATCAAACGTATAATCATTAAAGTTCTCATTTTTTTGAAGAACACTACTTCTGCTAACATCAAAAACTTTTCCACCGTAATCAACAATTTTTCTAAATTCTTTAAAATCAGTATTGGTTGTGTTGAATCCAATTCGTGCAGTAGCCGTGAGATGTTCAATAATTTCAGCATCTAATCCAAAATTTCCATTCCATTTATTTAAGTTATAATCGTTAAATGTATTGGCAAGTTGTTGAAGAGGATTTATTATTTCAATTCCCACATTACCCGGGGCATAGAAATATTCTCCATCAGTATCATAAACAGGAACTGTTGGAGGCATATTTAATGCGTTAAATAAAACAGAACCTAATTCAAAGTCATTAAAGGTTTTACGATCAATATGTGTATAAGTTAATGATGAGTTGAATTTAAGCCAATCAGTAAAATCTGCACCTAAACTTAATCTTGCAGTATTTCTGTCAAACCCTGATTTATTTCCTCCAATAATACCTTCCTGTCCGAAATCCGAAACACTTAATGCATAAACTATACTTTCTGTCCCTGCAGATAAACTAATATCTGTATTCCAGGTAGGTGCAGTTGAAAAGAGTTCATTTTGCCAGTTAGTACCTGTTCCTAAACTTGAAATATCAGGATATGGCAATTCATCGCCACTCGCAGCATAACTTTCATTTAATAAAACAGCATATTCTGTTGCATTCAGAACAGGCAGCTTTCTGGTAGTTTCCTGAATACCATAAGAACTATTAATATTTACTATAGGAGCAGTGTTTTTAGTTCCTTTTTTTGTTGTTACAAGGATTATTCCGTTTGCCCCAACTGTTCCATAAATTGCAGCTTGTGCATCTTTAAGCACAGTAATACTTTCTATATCGCTAGGATTCAGAGTATTTAGATCTCCTTGATAACCGTCGATAATTACAACAGGTGAAGCGTCTCCATTTGTAGATATTCCTCTAATTCGAATATCCAAATCTGCACCCGGAGAACCTGATTGAGATGTTACATTAACACCTGCCATAGTTCCTTGAAGTGCCTGTTCAATTTTAGCAGGTTTTAGATCCTCAATTGTTTTGTTGTCAAGCATTGAGACTGCACCTGTAATGTCTTTTTTCTTTACAGATCCGTAACCAATTACAATTACTTCATCAAGATCTGTTGTGGCTGTTTCCATCGAAATATCAATTTTCGATTGACCAGCAACTGTTATTTCTTGAGTTTCCATACCTACGAAAGAAAACTGTAAAACAGCTTCTGATGATACTGTAATCTTATAATAGCCTTCAATATTAGTAATCGTACCATTTGAAGTGCCCTTTTCTATTATTGTAGCTCCCGGAAGTGCTTGCCCGTCTGTCGAAGTTGTAATTACACCTTCAACAGTTATATTTTGAGCAAATATTCCAAAAGAAACAATTAGAAGAATTAAAAAGATCGGAATTTTCTTCATACTTAGTTTTAATTTAATTAGTAGTTAGGGTTAATCTTAAATTAATTATCAAGCAATTTAAGCTTAAAATACCCTTATAATCAATTAATACACTACTTCAAAAATACTTCATAACTACATCAATAGTACATCATACAATTACTAATCACCTGTTCTACTGATTATTAAAAAACATATTCAATTATACGATTAACTACATCAAATATTTTTTCAACATTTAATTGTAAATATTCTTTATACCAAAAAGTTTAATTAAAGTTAGATTTATAAATTCATCATGAAATCGATGAGGTTTTCATTTTGAGGCAGATTTAATTTCTTTCTTAATCGGTAACGACCGATTTCAACGCCTCTAATTGAAATGTTTAATAAAGGAGCAATTTCTTTTGTAGATAAATTCATTCTCAAATATGCACAAAGTTTAATATCTGCAGGAGTCAGGCATGGAAATTTCTCTCGAATCCGTTTTGTAAAGTTTTCATATACCTGATCGAAGTACACCTCAAATTTTTCCCAATCATCTTTTTGGTTGGTATTTTGTTCAATATTTTTAATTAGTTTTTGTAAATATCGCTGCGCATCAGGATTTACTTTTTGTGAGATGTGATTTAGTTGTTCTTTAATATCGAATAGTGATTCATTTTTTTGCGTTATTTGCATTGCATAACTAGCTAATTCTTTGGTTTTTAGTTCAACTTCAGTCCTGTTTTTTTCATTTTCAATTCTAAGCTTTTCATTTCGAAGTTTTACTATTTCCTGTTGAGCTGATAACACTTCATTTTCATGATTAATTTTCTGCTGTTGCAACTCCTTTTTTTGTTTTAACTGTAGTAATTTTTTCTCTCTGTCGATTCTTTTTTTAACTATTCTTATGATCAACCAGACTAAGGTAGATAAAACTAATAAGTAAATAAAATAAGAAACAACAGATCTATACCAGGGAGGATTAATAATAAACTGATACGTTGAAATTTGTGATTCAATATTAAATACATTTTTTGCTTTTACATGAAATACATAAGATCCTTCATGCAAATTTGTATATTCTTTGTAAGTTTTATTTGACCAATCGGACCAAGCTTCATCAAATCCTTCTAAATAATACTTATATTCGATATTATTCATGTTTTCGTAATGTGTTGCAGAATATTCGAACCTCAAATTATTAAGTTTAAAAGGGAGATTGTTAGATTGAGAAATTATAAACTGATTATTAATTAATTGACCAACACTGTCTGAAGAAGATCCTCCAAAAAGCAGACTGTCGCTGGTAGTTTCAATTGATCTGATTAATACATTAAATGGGATTTCGAGATCTTTCACGAAATGTTTACTTAAATGTGTAAATCCATCTTCAGTGGCAACAATTACTCCATCATTATTATAAGGAGAAAGATGTTCAAAACTGCGCACAAAACTACCGGCAAATGCTTTATACAGACTACGATTTATTTTATAACTTCCATCGCTTAATCGCTTTATTAATCCTAATTCTTCACCCTGTATAAACCAATACTGATCATTTTTATCTTTTACAATTCTTCTTAGCGTGCCATCATTTCCAAATAATTGGTTTAGTTTACTGTTTGGGACAAATTTTTGTTGCTCTTCATCAAAATTAAAAATACCTTTATTGTTAGTAAATATGATCTCATTGTTAAACTTTAAAACATTATTATCGAAATTTGTTGATAATCCACTTAACGAATCGTAAAAATGCAAGTCAACTATACTATCCAGGTTTTTATCTAAATTCACCCTGTAAATTCCCTTATAGCCATGACTTATCCATAACGAATATTTATCTTTTGCTAAATAATATTCTATCATTCGACATGATTCATTAAATCCCGGAATCTTTTTGATTTCCCAACCAGATTTATTTAACTTATATTTTACTAATCCAAAATAGGTTCCCTGAATCATTGTGTTTTCGACATCGGGTAAATTAAAAAGCAACCATCCGCCCTGAACATCGGATATTAACTTAGCTTTATTATCATTAACGATATATGTACCATTGTTATGTCCACAAAATAGGGTATTGTTATATTCAAATAAATCCCACACCTGTCCTTGTGTATTCTCTACTATTTTAAAATCCTCGCTATCTTCGAGTGGATTTGCAGGTTCTATCCACTTTTTATAAAATAAACCCTGGTTTGTTCCGAGATACAGTTTATTTTTAAACAGAGAAGAAACATACCCGGCTCCAATCTTACTTTCACTGACAATGCTTGTAAACGGACTATTTATTTTAACATAATCAATTCCATTATCCAGTCCCAACCATAAATTGTCATAATTATCTGCATAAATACTAAGAACAGTATTGTTTTGCAGTCCTTTTTCTCTGTTTATGTGCTGTATTGGGGTGCCATTTTTATCAATTACCAGTAATCCATCCAAAATTGTTCCGATCGCAAAATATCCCTTTACGATTGTTCCACAAAAAACCTGGTTTTGTTTAAAAAAATCGTTTACACTAATATTCCAAACTTTTATAACGTCGTTTTCGAGAATGTACAAACCATGGTTTGAAGTACCTATTAAAATTTTTGTGTCGCTAAAAGGAAGCATAGTCCAGATATTATTCTTAAATATTTCGCCTCCTTTAACTGGTATCAGTTTTTCATCTTCAAGTTTTAATAATCCTTTATTCCTCTCAGTGATATATAATTCGTTGTTTACAAAAAAACTAAATTGAAAATCTCTTCGTTGTGCAATTACTTTGATCTTGCTATCTTTATACAGGAATATTTCAGAAAATGATTGAAAAATGATTCCGTTATCGGTTTCATGTATTTTCCATATATCGCCAAAGTTTCGTATTTCTTCTGGCACCATTTCAATCAGCGAGACATAGTGCAGTTGTCCATTTTTAGTAGTTTGTAAGAAACCAAACTCTCCAAAAGCACCAATATAAATTCTACCCGACTTATCAACAACTAACGATCTAACAACCGATGAATTTGGCATTTGCATTAACCTCCAGTTTACTCCATCAAACTCAATTAATCCATCGTTATTGGCAAAGTACATTACTCCTCTTTTATCTTGAGTTATATCCCAGTTCTGAGTACTGGCATTGTAATTTTGTTTTGTAAAATTTATAATATTGGGTATACCTATGCTCTTAACCTGCGATTTAACTGTTAAGCAAAAAAGAGATAAAAGAAACAGAACGATAATATGTTTAAATGATATGGTCAATGAAATTGATTTTTAATCTCGATCAAAAATAGTAAATTTTAAATTAACCATATTGATTAGTTTTTAAGATTTATAATCATTTAAAAAAACTATATTTGTGCACTTAAAATCATTGGATGTTTAAATTTAAAATGGATTTGGTGAAGTAAATAAGCTTTGGTGTTCTGCCCAGGCTTATCCCTTAATTAAACTCAGACATACTCTTGTCAGAGTAATTTTCATTTCTATATATTAAAAACAATTTGAAGCTTGGTACAAGATATTCTTTTATCTTACACCATGGTTTCAATAAATAAATTTAAAATCATGAGTAACGAAAATAAATCAATTCACGAATTCGATTTTAACTTAATCTGCGAATATTTTTCAAGCATAGAACGACAAGGACCTGGCAGTCCTGAAATTACTCGTAAAGCATTAAGCTTTATTGATCATCTTACTGATAAATCACATATTGCCGATATTGGCTGTGGAACCGGCGGTCAGACAATGGTACTTGGTCAAAATATAAACGGAAGTATTACAGGTATCGACTTGTTTCCCATTTTTATAGATTTGTTCAACTCCAACGCCAGCAAACTGAATCTTCAGAATAGAGTAAAAGGTATAGTAGGTTCAATGGACAAGCTGCCTTTTCGGAACGAAGAATTAGACCTGATTTGGTCGGAAGGAGCAATTTATAACATTGGCTTCGAACGGGGCTTAAACGAATGGCGAAAATTCATAAAAAAGGGAGGTTACATTGCTGTTACTGAGATATCGTGGTTTACAGAAGAACGACCCGCCGAGATCGATGAATTTTGGCAGGATGCGTATCCTGAAATAAGTACGATCTCAAAAAAGGTCGCACAAATGCAAAAAGCAGGATATATTCCTGTTGCTGCATTTACCCTACCCGAAGATTGCTGGATTAAACATTTTTATGCTCCGCAAGTAAAAGCGCAGGAAATTTTCTTGAAAAAATATGCAGGCAATAAAACTGCTGAAGAGTTTATCGCAAACCAGCAACATGAGGCTCAATTGTATAACAAGTACAAAGAGTATTATGGCTATGTGTTCTATATCGGGAGGAAAATTTAAGTAAAGTTGAAGGGTTGTTGCTGTATTCTCAGGACAATCCTTCTAACACTTAATAGTTCTCCATAAAGTAGAGCAGATTCCAAAACTTATTGGAATTGTCCAAAACTGAGCAAGCTAACGCAGATAATATGTTAGCTCGCTTTTTATTCATTTTTAGTGGAAATGGCTTTAGAATTATATAAATCTAAAAATGCTTTATATCCATTTTCCTTTATAAAAGACTGATTTTCTATAAAATTCTGTCCGTATTTCTCCCAGCGTTTTGAAAATGCTTTAAACTTTTTACATGGGAAGTCATCACATTGGTAACAATGAGATATTCCTTTTTCCTTACAGCATAAATGAAAAGTTTTGCACTTTTCGCATCTTTCATGGTTTATTTCAGCACCCGGACAGGGATTTTTTTCTCTGGTAAATGTTGGACAACCGCCGCAAAAAACGCCACATGCAGGAACTCTTCCATGGTATATCTTTAAATTTGTCATGTTCTAAAATGTAATAATTTTTCCCTTCCAAAAATTACAATAAAATTCCATTTAGAAGCAAATTTCTCAGTTGTTTATTACTCAGGAAGTTTTTTTATGATCTTGAAATTATATCTTATCACAATAAGGCTATATGCCGAAGGATGTTAATCCTATACTCCCGCTTCGGTGGGAGTTTTTATGAACACTCGCCGGTTAAAAACTTTTATTAAGAATTTTGTTGTAAATTTTGCTAATAAAAATCCTATCCTTTACATTTGCATCTGGTTTATGGTTCTTAGTGTAACAAGCTAAGAGGGAATCGGGTGAGAATCCTGAACAGTTTCCGCTGCTGTAAGCTCCACATCAAACTTTTTGTCCTTGAACAGCCACTATCCCGATAGCTATCGGGACGGGAAGGCCGGCAAAAAGGGAGTAAGTCAGAAGACCTGCCATAAGCAAATTACATTTGTAGCTTTCGGATAAAAAGCGAGGTGTATTAAACCACACCAGTTTAATTTCCCTTTATATCCTGTTAGTTATGAATGATTAAATCGATTGTTGATTTAATTATTTATGCTAATGAATTATTTGAAAAACATAACACTTGCATTACTTTTTTGTAGTAGTTATAGCTATGCCGAGGAAATACCTGTCGAAGTTCCATCAGATACAATTGCTTTAGACGAAATTGAAATAACTGCAAACCGTTTAATCAATTTTACTACAGGAGCTAAAGTTCAGCGAATAAACTCAACAGATATAATTCCTTACAATACATCTAATCTTTCTGAATTACTTTCTGAGATTACAAGCATATCCATAAAATCGTATGGCATATCAGGGGTCAGTAGTATTTCACTACGCGGAATGAGCTCTAAACATACCGCAGTTACCTGGAATGGATTTAATCTCCAAAGCTCAATGAATGGCGGAGTTGATCTGAGTGCATTACCTGCTTTTTTAATTGATGAAATTGATGTTCAATTTGGCGGAGCCAGTGCCTTATTTGGTAGTGGAGCTATTGGAGGGATCGTTCATTTAAACAATAACTTAAAATTTGATAATAAGCTAACAGTGCAATATAACCAGTGTTATGGCAGTTTTGATAATTATTTTGAGGGATTAAAATTTAACCTGAGTAATGATCATCTCGCTTCATCGACCCGGATTTATCATAAATCGGCAGTAAATGATTTCGAATATGTGAATACCCAGCAATTTGGAAAACCAACAGTCAAACAAGAAAATTCAGGAATTACTCAATATGGACTACTACAATCAAACTCGTTTAAGCTAAAAAACAATCAGAAAATATCAACGAATATCTGGGCTCAACATCATTATCTTGAAATTCCTTCGATGATGACAAGTAGCATTAGTGAGCAAAACCAGAATACAGATATGTTAAGATTATCGGCTAACTGGAATATCAACAAAGAAATTACTTCCTGGTTTACAAGATTTTACTACAACTTTGAATCGCTGGTTTATGAAGATCCTCTGCTTCCGTTAATCTCAGAAATGGAAAATTCTTCATTTACAGGTGAGATTGAAAATAAAACATCCATTGGAAATCATTTTCTTTTGAATGCAGGAATTAATCACATGTACGATATTGCCAAAACGAAAAATTATAGTGATGATCATTTCCGCAACCGATCAGCCATTTATTCATCACTGAAATATTTTAATACTGCCAAAACATTAGCTGCAATTGTAAGTATCCGGGAAGAATTAGTCGATAATCATTTTGCACCATTTACTTTTTCTTTTAGTTCTCGTTACCAGATCAATTCCTTTAGCATGAATACCAACATCTCTAAAAATTATAACCTGCCTACTTTTAACGATTTATATTGGGCCCTGGGAGGCAATCCTGATTTAAAATCCGAAAATGGATGGAGCGAAGATCTGGGATTAAATTTTGAACACTCTTTTTTAAAAAATCATCTAAATTTTGAAATATCAGCCTTTAACATAAACCTGGACAACCATGTAATATGGTTACCAACTTCAAGTTCCTACTGGACTGCCGAGAATGTAGAAAAGTTATGGTCGAGAGGTTTTGAAACAGGATTAACTTACAGCTATAAGAACACTGATTTTATATTTTCAACCCGATTCATGTATTCGTATACTAAATCGACCTATGAAAGATCTGAAAATACTGAAGAGGGTAGCATCGGAAAACAATTGATGTACGTTCCTGTCCATAACGGAAATGCTGAATTCAGGTTGTCGTACAAATGGTTAAACATAAGCTATATGCACAATTATGTAGGTCGTAGGTACATCACAAAAGACAATACAGGCTATGTTGAGCCGTATCAGTTAGCAAACTTAGTTTTAGGAGGACTTTTAAAATTAAAAACCTCGGAATTGAATGTTAACCTTAAAATCAACAACATCTGGAACGAAACCTATGAGGTGATGGCATTTTATGCCATGCCTTTAAGATATTATTCGATAAGCTTAACGTATAATTTTAACAAACAAATCAATTAAATTTAAACTTTTAAAAAATGAAAAAAATAAATTTTAAACAATGGATATTTATATTTATTTCTTTAATCTTTCTTACAAACGCCTGTGATGAAAGTAACGATACCGTTTCAGACATTTTTTCCGACGGTGTGTTCATTACAAATGAAGGTACATACAGTGCAGGAAATGGCTCTGTAAGTTATTATAGTTATGCTAATGATACCTTAACAAATGGGATATTTAATTCTGTTAACAACAGGGTATTAGGAGATGTGGTACAATCACTTACTGTTCATAATCATAAAGCTTACATCGTTGTTAATGGTTCCAATAAAATTGAAGTTGTAACCAGCAATGACTTTATTGAATATGGAGTAATAACAGAATTAACATCACCACGTTACTTTATTGGCATTAATAATGATAAAGGATATGTTTCACAATGGGGTGATAATGGAGTAATTAAAGTGATAGATTTAGGTACATTAGCTGTAACCAAAACTATTCCTGTTGGAACAGGACCTGAGCAACTTATTTATCATAATGATTACGTTTACGTTGCGAATAGTGGTGGTCTTTCCAACGATAATACAATAAGTGTAATAGATCCATCAACAGATGAAGTTGTTAAGACAATTACCTTAGAGGGCGATAGCCCAAGAGATTTCGCAGTTGATGCCAACGGAGATTTGTGGGTATTGTGTAATGGATATATTCAATATGATTATACAGATTGGTCAGTTGTATCTGAAACTGCATCAAAACTAATTCGAATAAATCCAACTACAAACGAAGTTGTTCAAACCATTATAATTAGTGAAACTCAACACCCAACTTGTTTAGAAGCAAGCAAAAACGGGAACAATTTGTTTTATGGAGGTGGATATGGTTTCCAGGGTATTTATAAAATGAGTATTTCAGATACAGAAGTTCCTTCGACTCCATTATTGGATAAATATTTTTATGGATTTAATATCAACTCCGAAACTGGAAATATATTTGCCATGGAAGCTCCAAGTTTTACAGCTAATGGAACTTTATGGAGATACGAAGCAAGTGGAACAGAACTTGGAAGTTATGAAGCAGGTATTGGACCAAATGGAGCAAGTGCAAAACGTGCTAAGGAATAATGAATAATGATTAACGATTTTAGAAGAAACTTAAATGAAACATCATCATTCATAATTGAGTGTTCATTATTCGATATTCAAAAATCTTTTAAATAATTTTTTGTGATCAAACTAAAGCAAAAAGCACTCTTTAATTGGAGCGGAGGCAAAGATTCATCTCTTTGCCTCTATCACGCTCTTAACGATGAACGTCTTGATATTCAGTATTTACTTACAACAATAAATGGAAAAAACAAACGTGTTTCAATGCATGGTGTTTCTGAAGATTTACTGGATGAACAAGCGAAATCGATAGGTTTGCCATTACGGAAAATTCATCTTCCCGAATTTCCAACTATGGAAGAGTATGATACAATTATCTCTAAAGAACTGGAATTAGCAAAAAATCAAGGTATAAACACTTCTGTATTTGGCGATATTTTTTTAGAAGATTTAAGAGCGTATCGTGAAAAACAATTGGCTAAAAAAGGTTTTAAAGCCGAATTTCCATTATGGAAGAGAGATACCAAAGAAATTGCAAAAGAATTTATTGATCTTGGGTTTAAAACAATTATTGTTTCTGTCGATAGCCGGTATCTCGATAAATCATTTGCAGGAAGAATTTTCGATGAATCTTTTTTAACTGATTTGCCAGCGAATGTCGACCCTTGTGGTGAAAATGGTGAGTTTCACAGCTTTGCTTTTGATGGTCCTATATTTAAAAATTCTATTCAATTCGAAAAAGGAGAAATCGTTTATAAAGAATATAAATCTCACAGTAAAGAAAATCCTGATGAGAGATTCGGATATTGGTATTGCGATTTAATAATGTAAAATTTGCTATCCACTAAAACGAAACATATTTTACATAAATATTGATGTTGGTATTTCGTCCTTTATCATCGGAGCATGATATTTTTATTTTACCTTCAGAAGGCTCAAAGAATATTCTTTCTGCCGGACTAACTGCTTTAAAGAACTTATCGTTAATATACCAGAATATTTTTTCTACATCATTTGCTGCATGGCAACTTAACATAATCTGCATTTCATCTTCAGTATCAACATAATATTCATTTTCATTAACCGGAGATGTAATTACAGGAGCATCGCCAGCAATCATTCTTTCGCATTCTCTATTATGAGGCGGTATTTTTAGATATTTTACATTGTTTGTTTCATAATACGTTATCATTTCGGCCGATAAGTTAGGAAACTCAGCTTCGATATAGCCTGCTTTTGGTTTGCAGGAAGTACAATACGAGACTGATGAATCTGGTGAAATAGCAACAATTTTTATATGTTCGCAAGTTTTCATTGATGAAACTCCAGAAATAAAATAGTCTATTATATCAGTTTCGCAATGTTCAGAAGGAATTAGGCCTGATTCAGGGCAAACATATCTAAAGCTTAATCCTTTAGGCATATGAAACCATTCTTCTTCTGAATTGTAATCAATAGCGTTAAATACCTTAAATAATAATGGTGATGCTTTTTCTGCACCACTTAATTCAGGTACTCCTTCACCCGAAAAGTTTCCAACCCAAATTCCTACTGTATATTTCTTATTATAACCAATACTCCAGGCATCTCTTCTTCCGTATGAGGTACCCGTTTTCCATCCAATTTTTGGCATGTGCTGACTATTTGCCCAGTCCAACGGCAAATCCGGTCGTGTCAGCTGTGTTAAAATATCGGTTATCATAAATGCCGATTCCTTCGATATAAGGATCTTTTCAATTGAAGGTTTCGTATCTAATGTAAACTTTGGTTTTTGATAAACTCCTTCATTAGCCAGTGCTGAAAACATAGCTGTTAACTCCTCGAGACTCGTTCCACAACCGCCTAAGATCATCGATAATCCCAAATTGTTTTTATCATATTTTATTTGTTTAAAGTTAATTTCAATCAACCTTTCGATTAAAATATGGGATTCCAAGTCTGCCAAAACTTTTACCGCCGGAACATTCAACGAATTGGAAAGTGCAAATTCAATACTTACATTTCCATAAAACTCACCATCGTAATTTTCAGGTTCATATCCCGACAAACTCAAAGGAACATCACTTATAGTGGATTTAGGTGTAATTAATCCTTTGTCCATTGCTATTCCGTACAAAAGCGGCTTTAAAGTACTTCCAGGCGACCTAACCGCCAATATACCATCCACTTGTCCACCATCTTCTTCGTTATAAAAATCGGCTGAGCCAATGTATGCTTTTACTTCACGCGTTTCATTTTCAATAACCAAGCAAAGTGCGTTTTTAATATTCTGAAAATACAATCCCTGACTATAATTTTTTACAATAGACTCAATCTTTTTTTGCATCTCAATATCCAAACTTGAGTAAATTATTTTTTTCCCGAGATATTGATTTTTCAATCGATACGATAAGTGTGGGGCAATTTTGGGCACTTCTCTCCTATATGCATTAAGTGGTTCTTCCAAGGCATCTTCAATATCTTTTTCCCTAAATAATTTGCTTTCCTGATACCGCTTAAGCCACGCATTTCGTTCATTATTAATATACTCATTATTCTTACCTAAACGCAGAGATACCGGACGATTTGGAATTATCGACAGTGATGCAATTTCACCAATACTCAAATGATTGGGTAGTTTTCCGAAATAGATAACTGAAGCCGATTTAACCCCTTCGATATTGCTTCCGTACGGAACCAGATTTAAATAAAGTTGCAGAATTTCATCTTTTGTAAAATGCCATTCTAACTGAGTAGCACGAAACATCTCCTTTATTTTATTTCCATATGTTCGCGATTTTGGATCAATTAATCGGGCAACCTGCATAGAAATTGTTGAAGCTCCGGATGTTCTCTTACCTGTTTTAACATTATTAAAGACAGCTCTTGCAATGGCTATTGGATTAATTCCAAAGTGATAATAAAAATATTTATCTTCCTTAAATATAATTGCTTTTTTGAGTTCCGGGGTAATTTCTTCGAGCTGGGTATACATTCGCCATTTATCATCATAAGATAAAAAGCCATGAATTAGTGTACTATCCTGAGAATATATTATGGTTGAATATTCAATTTCTGTATTAAGCGGATAAATTGCATCTAACAAAAGAAAAATGGTAAATACAGAAAAAAGACTAAAGATGATATACTTCAGTCTTAAAGGAATTCTTTTAAAAAAAACAACTATTTTTTTATACATTGGAACATTAGTAATTATTCTTAAACAATAGTATTTCTAATTAGCTGAATAAAAGTAAACACTTTTTGTCTTTTTAAGGATACATATCTTCAATTAAATCTTTTTTTGTTAAAGTTTTTTATTAGCTTTATTAACAATAATTACTCTAAAGGAATTATCAACCAAAAAGCGTATTAACTTAAGTTACGAAATATTCAATTATAATAAGCCAAACCAATGAAAACAAAACTAACAACCATTCTTGTTCTTGTTTTAACACTTTCTTTTTCGTGTAAAAAAAACAGCAACACAGTTAAAGTAGTTGAGAAAAACTTTGCTGAAGAAATAACAATCACTAACAGTCTGAATTTTACATTCAATAAAGATTTAGTTCCAGATTCACTTGTAAACCTGTGGATTGATGATGAACTTTTAAACCTAAAACCACAGACCGAAGGTAAATACATGTGGACAGCCAAAAATAAAATGGTGTTTGTGCCTGCAAATGGATTTAAGCCGGCAACTGATTTTACCTGCGAAATTAGTTCTAAAATTCTTAAATACGAGTCGGATCTAAAGCTTGACAATGAAAATTCATTTACTTTTCACACTCCTTATTTAAAGGTTTCTAATGTAAAGACGAATTGGTCAATGCCATCAACAGCAGGAGAATCCCCTCAGGTAAAGGTTGATATTGAGTTTAATCAGTCTGTTACTCCGCAAGAAGTTGCAGAAAAAATCAACATTTCTATTGAAAATGAAGTTGTTAGCTTTGAATTAGTTACAAATGAAGTTAGTAGCTATATTAGCTTTATGATTTCTGATATCGAAAATGAAGATAAGGATTTAAATGCTAAAATTACTATTAAGAAAGGTCTCGGAGCTTATAACGGAAGCGTTAGTACATCTGAAGATTTCACTGAAGAATTTCTTATTCCATCACCATTTAAGTTAATAATAAATGAAGTTCAGTCCAACCACGATGGAACAGATGGAACAATTACCGTTTATACAACTCAGGAAATCAATACAAAAGGCATTAAAGATTTTATTTCGCTTGATCCTGCTATAAAATATACCGTTGAGGCGTTCCCTGCTTATTTCGTTATCAAGAGTAATGAATTTAGCATGAATAATAAATATGATTTAACTTTAAAGGAAGGATTACTTGGGAAATTAGGTGGTAAACTAAAACAGGAATATACTCAACCCTTATCGTTTGGAGAACTAAAACCAAGCATTCAATTTGTAAATAAAAAAGAATTTTACGTTTCGGGTAATGGCGATAGAAATATTGAAGCTGCCATTGTAAATGTTCCAAAAGTGAAAGTAAAAATCACTAAGATTTATGAAAATAATATCGTTACTTATATCAAAGATTATAATTTCCAAAGCCATTCTAATGATTACGATGATGAGTATTACGACGATTACTACTATGATTATTATCAGTGCGATAATAGTAATTTAGGTGATGTTATTTATGAAAAAGAGATTGAAACCAAAACATTACCAAGAAATGGAAATCATCAAGTATTAAAATTGGATTTTGAGGACAAACTTTCGGATTATAACGGCATTTATTTAATTGAGATTTCTTCACCGGAAAATTATTATTTGAAAGACAAAAAGTTAATCTCTATTTCCGATATTGGATTAATTGTAAAAGAAGGTGAAAATTCTATTTCTGTTTTTACAAATTCAATTAAAACTGCAGAACCATTACCTGATGTTGAGATAAAATTTATTGGTAGTAACAATCAGGTAAATTCTACATTAAAAACAAATGCCGAAGGAATTGCAACATATGAGTTTTCCGAATTAAAAGCGTCTGGGTTCAGAACCAATCTAATTACAGTTCAACGCAATAATGATTTTAATTTTATTCCTTTAAGAAACACTCAGGTAGCAACATCCCGTTTTGATGTTGGTGGTAATCGCAAAAATCCATCGGGTTTAGAAACATTTATTTATGGTGACAGAGATATTTACCGTCCAGGTGAAACTATGAATATCTCAGCCATAATAAGGGATTATAAATGGAAAACTCCCGGAGAACTACCTGTTATTTTAACGGTTGTTACACCAAACGGAAAAACGCTTAAAACAGTTCGCAAGATCTTAAATAAGAATGGCGCATTCGAATCTCAAATTAAACTTCAATCTACAGCAAGTACAGGTGTTTATTCAATAAACATATTTACATCTAACAACGTGCTTATCGGTTCTAAGCAAATTAAGGTTGAAGAATTTATGCCCGACAGAATTAAGGTTAAAGTTAATCTTGATAAAGAAGAATATAAACCTGGAGAAAACATAAATATAAGTTTCGAAGCTCTCAACTTTTTTGGTCCACCTGCAGCTAACAGAAATTATCAAATAGAATTATCAACAAAACGTAAATATTTTTATCCGAAAGAAAACAAAGATTATAGCTACTATATCGAAGGAGCTGAAAAATATTTTGAGAAAGAATATTGGGAAGCAGAAACAGATGAAGCAGGTCAAGGCTCTGAAGATTACCAAATTCCTATAAGTTATAAAAATATGGGTGTTTTACAATCCGATATTTACACAACTGTTTTCGACGAAACAGGAAGACCAGTTAATAAATTAAATACAACTAATATTTATACTCAGGATGTATTTCTTGGAATAAGATATCAGGGCTACTATACAAAAACAGGACAAGCGGTTAAATTAGATTTAATTGCAGTTGATAAAAACGGTAAAGCCTTAGATGAATATAAAGCTAAAGTCAAATTGATTAAATATGAGTATAAAACTGTACTTTCAAAGTCGGGTAATTACTTTAGATATCGGTCCGAAAAAATTGAAAAAGTACTCGACTTAAAAGCAATAGATTTAAAAGGAACAACAGCTACATACAGCTTTATACCAGAGCTTTCAGGAAATTATGAGTTAAGAATTTCAATACCCGGTGCAGAGACATATGTAAAAAGGAATATTTATGCTTATGGTTGGGGAAGTACAACATACAGCTCTTTCAAAGTTGACAACGAAGGTCAAATTGATATTCAGTTAGATAAAGAGAAATATAGGGTTGGTGAAAAAGCTAACGTTATTCTAAAAGCTCCTTTCTCGGGAAAAATGCTGGTAACCGTTGAAACAAATAAAGTTCTTAAACACTTTTATGTAAATACGGATAAACGTGCTGCTTCTTTTGAGTTAGATATTACAGACGAGTATATCCCAAATATCTACATTACAGCGACCTTATTCAGACCACACGAAAAATCGGATATGCCACTAACAGTAGCACATGGATTTGCACCTGTCCTTATCGAAAATCCGGATAATGAAATTCCAGTTACAATTTCGGCTGTTGAAAAGTCAGAATCTAATAAAAAGCAACTAATCAAGGTAAAAGCTAAACCAAACAGTGCTTTAACAATTGCTGTGGTTGACGAAGGAATTTTACAGGTTACTGGTTATAAAACACCTGATCCTTATGATTTCTTTTATCAACGAAGAGCTCTTGAAGTAAATACATATGATATTTATCCATTTATTTTCCCTGAATTAGAAATGATGAAGAGCCATACTGGTGGTGGTGAACCAGGTGGAGATAAACGTTTAAATCCTTTACAAAATAAAAGAGTTAAACTGATATCGTTTTGGAGTGGAATAATTGAAACGAATTCAAAAGGCGAAGCCGAATATGAAATTGATATTCCTCAATTCTCAGGTGATTTGCGAATTATGGCAGTAAACTATTCTAATAATAAATTTGGTTCTGCTTATACCAATATGAAGGTTGCCGATCCAATTGTTGTTAGTACAGCATTACCAAGATTTTTCAGTCCTAAAGATAGTGTTGAAGTACCAGTTATTTTAACAAACACAACCGAAAATGCTGCAAAATGCAAAGTCGAAATTGTAGTTGAAGGTCCGGTTGAAATAGTTGGTAAAAAATCGATTACCTTAAATATAGAACCAAATAGCGAAGGTGAAGCATTATTTAAAGTGTATGCTCAGCCTAAAATTGGTGAAGCTAAAATCACCATTAACGTTGAGGCTTTAAATAAGAAGTTCATTAACGTAACAGATATTACAGTTCGCCCGGCTTCTCCCTTACAAAAACGTTTCGATTCAGGTGTTGTTGCAGCAGGACAAACGGCAAAAATTGAAATGAATACCGAAGAGTTTATTGTGTCGAGTATTGATAATAAATTAATTGTTAGTAATAATCCACTTATTCAATTTACAAACAGCTTAGATTATTTGGTAAGATATCCTTATGGATGTGTTGAACAAACAGTATCTACAGCTTTTCCACAATTGTATTTTGATGAATTAATCAATATTACTTTTAAAGAGAAAAGAGCTAAGAACGATGCTGCACAGAATGTTCAATTTGCTTTAGATAAAATCAAATTAATGCAACTGTATAACGGTGGATTAACTTATTGGCCAGGACATGGAACTGAAAGTTGGTGGGGTTCTGTTTATGCTGCACATTTTGCAATAGAAGCTCAGAAAGCAGGATATGATGTTGATCAATCTTTCATTGATCATTTGATAAAATATCTAAAAATGAAGCTTATAAAAAAGGAATTTATTACATATTTCTTTAACACAAGTAGCAAGCGGGAAATTGCTCCAAAAGAAGTTACTTACTCCCTGTATGTTTTAGCTTTAGCAGGTGAAAAACCAATTTCTACAATGAATTATTACAAAGCAAGACCAGAAATATTGAGTCTCGATGGAAAATACATGCTAGCTGCTGCTTATGCGCTTACTGGCGACACCAAAAAGTATAAAGAAATACTACCTAAAGCATTTGAGGGCGAAAAATCAAATTCCTCATTTGGGGGTAGTTTTTATTCATATATCAGAGATGAGGCCATAGCTTTGAATGTGCTGCTTGAAGTTGATCCTACAAATAGCCAGATTGGAGTTATGTCGAAGCATATCTCCGATTATTTAAAAAACAGACGATATTTAAATACTCAGGAACGTTCGTTTGGTTTTCTTGCAATGGGTAAAATTGCAAAAATAGCAAGTGAAAGCGATATTAAAGGAACCATTAAATCCAAAGGTAAAACTATTGGTACTTGTAATAACAATACAATTACATTGCTTACCAATGAATTAAAGGGGACAGATATTGAAATAGAAACTGAAGGAACAGGTCAATTGTATTATTTTTGGGAAACAGAAGGAATTAGTGCAAGTGGAAAATACCTTGAAGAAGATAAATATATTAAAGTGAGGAAGAGATTCTTTAACAGGTATGGTCAGCAAATTTATAATAATACATTTGAACAAAATGATTTGGTTTTGGTGGAACTTGCTATTGAAGGATTAACAACTGCATATGTTGAAAATGTGGTTATATCAGATATTTTACCTGCCGGATTTGAAATTGAAAATCCACGTATAACAACACTCCCTCCAGGTATGTCGTGGCCAAATAACAGATCAACACCAGATTATATGGATATCAGAGATGATCGAATTAACCTGTTTGTAAATGTTAGCGGCTCATCAAGTTATAGTAACACAGCATATTACTATTACCTGGTTCGTGCCGTATCAAGAGGAACCTTCCAAATGGGTCCGGTTGGCGCAGATGCCATGTACAACGGAGAATATCATTCATACAATGGAGGAGGAACTATAAAAGTGATTAAATAATATATTAATAAAATATCAAACTTAAATACTCTCTTTTGATTTAAATCTTAAGAGAGTATTTTTTGACTGCTATCTTACTCTCTTTTAACTTGTTTTAACTTAATTTGGTTTTATATCTAAAAAAAATCTTCGAAATTTGAACCTTATAAAATCAAAAGTGTACCGAAGGAAAAATGATAATGAAGAATTATCCGAAATACAATTTAAGTGAATTAAATTATAAGATGATTGCAGGATTTGTCCTTTGTTTAGTTTTAGGATTTGGTTTGATGCATTTAGGAACGAAACACAACAATGATTTTTTGGCTTTAACAATTTCTCCAATAATATTGTTAACAGCTTTTACAGGAATTATTTATACAATAATAAAAAGTTAATTTGAGTTTCAACTTTTTTAAGCATAAACATTTAAACGACGAAGAATTGTTTATCGCCATAAGTAATGGAGATAATGATTCATTTAATGATCTTTATTTAAGGTATAAAGATCGATTATTGTATTTTTTCTACAGAATGTTATCTCAGGATAAAGAGATTGCAAAAGATTTTACACAGGAACTTTTTATAAAAATCATTAATAAGTCAAATTTATACAATCCTAAAATGCAGTTTTCTACATGGATTTTTAGTATTGCCAATAATATGTGTAAAAATGAATATCGAAGACGAGATGTTCGCAAAAACACAATCGCTTGCGATAATCCCGATTCATTTAATAACGAAGAAGTACTTGAAGAAAATCACGAGCCTGTAATCAAATTAATATTTAATTATTTAGAAGATTTTGATGAATCTCAAAAATCTGCGTTTTTATTAAAATACCGCGAAGGATTCAGCATTGATGAAATTAGCGAAATATTGGATTTACCTGTTGGAACAGTCAAATCGAGATTGTTTTATACACGAAAAAAACTTCAGGAGAATATAAAAAATAATCATCCTGAATTAACTAAACAATTTAACTTATAATAGATATGGATACTTTTGATAATTTTTTAAGCAGCAAAATACAACACGATCATATTGATTTAGATTTGGATAATTCTGCATTTAACCAATTACATGATATGGTTAATTTGAATTCGACAAAATCAAACGTGAAAATGAATTCTATGTTTGGTTTTCTTAGCGACTTTTTATGTCCTAATTTCATTGCTGTTAAAATTGCCTTTGTTGCTTTACTATTAATCCTTGCTATTGGAAACAAAGAAAACAAGGTACATAATAGTTTAGTATTCTTGTGTGATTCAACAATTATTCAGAATAATGTATTCGATGATACAACTGCAATATTTAATAATCAAGTGAGCGATTCGCTTTTTAACTAATTTAACAACTTATAAAAGTATCCATAATACATATTCAAATCACTCATAAGCAATTTCTTATATTCGTGTTCATCATTAACAAACTTAATTCTTTCTAACTGCTGTAATAAATACAAATTCATTCTAATTTCGTTCGATAAACCATGCATTTGATTCTCCTCAAATCGTTTGAAATACTCTAGTTCTATCTCAATACTATTTCTAAAAATCTCAAATAATTCTGTTGCTTTGTCTTTTTCACCGGCCAAATAATACGATTCAATTATTCCTGGCAAATTAAATCCATAAGGGACTTTTTCTTTTGGTAGTAACTCGATGCATTTATTAAGCATTTCGATTGCCATAGCATTTTCACCTTCTGTAATTAAGTTCCGTGCTACATAATTAAACTGCTCTCGTATTCGCATAGTTGAAACAATTCGAACATTAGTCCAATCCAACATTACATCATTATCGTCTACCCCTCCCCAACTAAACTCATTCATGAATTTATTATACTGATAATCGGTATTTGAAATTAAGTTTACTTCATTTGAACCATCATTCTCAAATGGAAGCAAACGATAAGCAAGTCCTTCACGATGAATATATTTATCTAAACCATATTTCTTTAAATCAGATGGATTTAAAAAATAAATTGGTCGTTTCCATTCATTATTTAATATGATATCTAAGATTAACAGATCGTTTCGAAATAGATTATTAGCTTTGAATTTCAAATTAATTTTATTAGGTATATCATTAACATCATACTTAAAACTAGTACACGATTTAATAAAATTTTCCTTATTTACCGGAATCGAAAAGTTTTGCGCAGGAATATAATCAATTTTACTTGTATCGTAATTTGTAAGTTTCGTTTTAGGATTATCGCTTCGCACAAAATCAATTATTTCTTTAAGATTTACTGATCCTTCTACTCTATCTAAAATAGGCACATATAATCTCTTGCCATTTAAAAAATCTTTATCATCAAAAGAAATTGGAATTATTCCCATTTCTGGATAATCATTCCCCAACTGATTTATATACCAATCGACTGGCAAAAACTCCGAAAGAACAGCTCTCACATCTCTTCTGTATCCTTCAACTTCTTGAGCATACCATAGTGGATAAGAATCATTATCAGCTGATGTAAACAGAATGGCATTTTTTTCACAAGAATTTAAAACATTAAATGAAAAATCTCTTGCAGTATATCTTCCTGAACGATCATGATCGTCCCAGTTTTCATGTATTAGATTAACTGGAAGAAGAATCATCGCTAGTAAGACAAAAAAATGAATGTATTTATTCTTTTGATTTAGTAAATCAATTACAGCCATTACCGATAACCCAATCCAAATTGAAAATGCATAAAAAGAACCAATATATACGTAGTCTCTTTCACGCGGAGTAATTGGAATTTCGTTTAAATAAAACACAATCGCAATGCCTGCAAAAAAGTAAAATAAGAATGTTACAAAGAAACCTTGCCTATCCTTTTTGTATTGATAAATCAGACCAATTAAGCCAAAAATAAGAGGCAACATAAAGTATCTATTTCTCGCCGGATTGTTTGCAAACCGCTCTGGAATATTATCTTGTGGACCTAATCTCATTTCATCAATAAATGAAATTCCAGAAATCCAATTTCCATTCATTAATTCGCCAAAACCCTGAACATTATTTTGTCTTCCAGAGAAATTCCACATAAAATACCGAAAGTACATATGTCCTAATTGATATTTTATGAAAAAAGCTACATTATCGGCTAAAGTGGGAACTTTAATTGTTTTCTCATTTCCATTTCGATCGGTAAGCTTTATTGGCTTTCCCTTGATATTAACCCAACGCTTATATTCTGACTCATGACCATCGGTAAGGCTAGCCATTCTTGGGAAAAGCGTTTCGGTGCGTTCATCGAAGATATACTTGGGATTTAACTCTTTCCTTTCATATTTATTTCCAAATGGTTTATAACTACTTCGATCAATAGATTCTGTAATCGGTGAATTGTAATTATTGCCATAAATCAATGGGCGTTTACCGTATTGCTCACGATTCAAGTAATCAACCAAACCGAAAATATTCTCAACATTCGTAATATCTATGTATGGATTTGATAAAGACCTGATAACCAAAGAAGCATACGAGGAATAACCAAGCAAAAAAACAGTTAATGATAAAATAATTGTATTTAATAGTTGCTTTTTATGCTTTACCGAATACCAAATCAGGAATACAATAATTAAACTTAGCAAAATCAAATAAAAGATCACTCCGGAGTAAAATGGGAGTTTAAATTGATTTACAAAAAGCAAATCGAAGTAAGCCGCAATTTTGACTACCCCCGGGACCAATACAAAAACAAGGATTACTAAAATCACAAAAGAAGAAATCAATGCTTTTATTATTCCTTTTGTACTCGATTGGTATCGTTTAAAATAATACACCATTACAATTGCTGGTATTGCCAATAAATTCAATAAATGGACTCCTATTGACAATCCCATTAAAAAGAAAATTAACAATATCCATTTATCAGATTTTTGATTATCTGCATGCGATTCCCATTTTAAAATGGCCCAGAAAACAATTGCATTAAAAAACGATGAAGTTGCATAAACTTCACCTTCAACTGCAGAAAACCAGAAGGTATCTGTAAAAGCAAAACTAAGAGCACCAATAAATGAACTAATCAAAATATAAATAGAATAGATATGTGATTCGTTATTTAATTTAAAAACAAGTTTTTTCCCAAACCATTCAATGGTCCAAAACAAAAACATGATGGTAAATGCACTTACAACAGCAGATAAGAGATTCACCATAAATGCTACCTTGGAAGTATCGTTGCCAGCAAATAAGCTAAAAACCCTGCCTAAAAACATAAACAATGGAGCTCCTGGAGCATGACCAACTTCTAATTTACTTGCACAGGTAATAAATTCGCTACAATCCCAAAAACTAATTGTAGGTTCTAATGTTAAGTAATAAACTATAAATGAGATTGCAAATGTTATCCATCCAATAAGTATTGATAATTTTCTTTCCATTTTTAATGATTTTAGTCGCAAAACAGTACCCTTATAAATGAGAAAGTTCAATTATTACATAAAAAAAAGCTCATCAAAATTGATGAGCTTTTTTTATGTATGTTTTGAATATTATTTTAATCCTCTTTTTTCGAGTAAAGCATCAATGGATGGTTCTTTACCTCTGAATTTTAAATATTGTTCCATTCCCTCTCCCATTCCATTCTCGGCCAAACAGTATTTTCTAAATTTAGCTGCTAATTCCTGATTATAAATATCGCCGCTTTCTTTAAATGCATTGAATGCATCAGAATCAAGCACCTCTGCCCACAAGTAAACATAATAACCGGCAGCATATCCGCTTCCTCTAAAAATGTGAGCAAAATAGGTACTTCTGTATCTTGGAATAATTTCATCAATTAAACCTATTTTGTCCATTGCATTCTTTTCGAAATTATTAACATCTATGTTATCTATATTTTCAATCGTATGCCAATCCATATCTAATAACGATGCAGCAACATATTCAACAGTATTAAACCCCTGATTAAAATGTCCGCTTTTTTGGATTTTCTCAATCAGTTCATCAGGAATAACTTCGCCCGTTTTGTAATGTTTGGCATAAGCTTTTAAAACTTCGGTTTCTCCTGCCCAGTTTTCCATAATTTGCGAAGGTAACTCAACAAAATCTCTTGGAACATCACGCGAAGTTGTTCTATAATGGCCATCAGCAAAGAAATTGTGTAAAGCATGACCAAACTCGTGGAAGAATGTTGAAGTTTCGTCCCAGGTTAACAAAGCTGGCTTATCACCAGTTGGACGAGTGAAATTTGTAACGATATAAACTACAGGGTAGATTTTTTCACCATTTTCATATGCACCACTTGTAAATGATCCGCACCATGCTCCAGCATTTTTACCAGGACGTGGATAACTATCAATATATAAAATTGCCAGATGAGAACCATCTGCTTCTTTTACTTCGTAAGCTTTTACTTCCGGATCATACACAGGAATATCAGTTCTTTCTTCAAATTGTAATCCATAAAGTTTACCGGAAACATGAAAAATTCCTTCGCGCACATGATCTAAAGAAAAATAAGGTTTCAGTTCCTCTTCGTCGAGATTGTATTTTTGTTTACGCAGTTTCTCGGCATAGTACCACCAGTCCCACGATGCTAATTTAAAATCACCACCTTCAGCATCTATTATCTGTTGCATCTCATCACGTTCTTTTTTTGCAACTTCTAATGCAGGTTCCCAAACCTGGTTTAAAAAATCATACACATTATCTGTTGTTTTTGCCATATTATTATCAATAACATATGCAGCATAATTTGGATAACCTAATAAGTTAGCTCTTTGATCACGAAGCTTTACAATTTCTCCTATAAGTAATTTATTATCTTTTTCATTATTATTATCTCCACGATTATAATAAGCTTTATATATTTTTTCACGTAGCTCTCTTTTTGGAGAATAAGTTAAAAAAGGTATCCAACTTGGTTTTTGCATGGTAAATACCCATTTACCTTCCATATCAAACTGCTTTGCTTGTTCTGCAGCACCTGAAATTGCTCCTTCTGGTAAGCCAATTAAATCTTCTTTATTATCAATTACCAATTTAAAGTCATTGGTTTCGGCCAATAAATTTTCTCCGTATTCTAACGAAAGCATAGATAATTTCTCATTTATCTTTTTAAGTTCTTCTCTTTGTTCTTCGGGCAAAGCAGCTCCATTTCTCTCAAAATCACGATACATGATTTCAACTAATCTCATTTGTTCCTGATCTAAGTTCAGTTGATCCCTTTTATCATAAACTGCTTTAATCTTTTGAAAAAGACCTTGATTTAAATCTATATCATTATTGTGTGCTGACATTATTGGTGTCAATTCACGTGCAATCCTTTGTAAAGTAGGATTTGTATTTGCCGAATTTAAACTATAAAAAACTCTCGCCCTTCGCAGAATTTCTCCTGCCTGATCAAAGGGTACAATTGTATTCTCAAAATTTGGTTCTTCAGGGTTATTTACAATTGCATCAATTTCAGCTTTCTCCTGTTCAATACCAGCTTTGAATGCCGGAATAAAATGTGTGGTATCGATTAAATCAAAAGGAGGAACCTGAAAAGGAGTATTAAATTCTGATAAAAAAGGGTTTTCCGTTTTTACTTGTTCCCCCTGATTCGTACAACTATAAATTACCATACTTGTTAGGATTACTAAAAATGTTAATTTTTTCATAAAGAAGGTTTTAATATTAATAAATCTGTACTATGTTTTTGTTAAAATAAGATTCTCCGTATACAACGATATTTGACTGAATAAGTTTATTGTGGTTTAATTTACTTTAATCGTAAAAACAATAAGCTGTTTTAAAAGTTAATCCTTGCCAAAGGAGTCTTTATTAAATGCATGACTAAATACACATAATTCTTCATCTTTAAAAAAAAACTGTATAAGCTTAAAAAATTAAATACCATTTTTTTAGCGAATAATTTACATCGAAATATTAAAAGCATTAAATTTGAGTAAGAAATTAATAAAAAAAATCATGGAACCATTCTCAATCAGTTTAAGCCATATGACCGATAAAGGGTCTCGCTACAAACGTTTAATTATAATTCTTGTTGCATCATTTGTTGCAACATCAGCAGCAATTTATTTATTGTTTTACAAAGAGAACAGTCCAAGTTTATGGATTCTATTCGGATGGACCGTTTATTTTCTTTTATACATCTATTTTGGCTTTGTAGGTTATAACACCAAGATGTTCATTAATGCAGATGAATTTGCTCTTGAATATCAATTTGGATTTTTTAGTAAAGTTCCAAATAAAATAATTTGGGAAACAGTTACTAAAGTAAAACTAGGATTTACTTATATTGCTTTTTACAAAAAAACGGGAAAAAGAAAAGTAATGGAGATTGGCTGGCTTCCATATACAAAACTTAAAGAAATTAAAAATAAAGTAAACGCTATATGTTGTGAAAAAGGGATTGTTGTTGAAGTTGCTGAGTATCATAGGGAGCAGGAATTTGAAGATCCCAAATAGTATGATTTATGTATTTTGGATTTGACCATTGAGAACTGTTCATTTCTTTTTTTATCGCTATTAGCTGTCATTGAATGACATGCTTCGATTTATATCTAAAGAAATTTCTTGAATATAGTTTTATTTAGAAAAATATATATTTCCTGAAACACCCAGGGAATGCAGAAAACATGACATAAAAAAACATCCCGGCCCCCCGGGATGCTAACACTCTAATTTATTAACCTTGCTATTATGATGAAGTGATATAATAGCCACATTTATTCAATGCAAATATATGACATAATTTTAATCCAATGGTTTAAAATTTATAAAAAAATAAATAAAACTCCTTTTTTTAATATTTTTTAACATTTCAAGAATTAAAAAAGTAAAATAAACAATTAGATCATCCTAATATCCAATTACCCAAAGAACCTTTTGTTCCTCAATGCATTTATCAGATATCTCAACGAGTCCCTTATTTACCTCAATGAGCTGGTCTAAATAATATTTCCATTTTTTTTTCCAATCACGATCTTCAAGGGTTAACTCATCAATAAATTCCTGACCTAAAAAAACCTGATCCAAATGATTTTCAAATTCTTCAAAACTCTTTATATTCTGCAAAGCTTCAAGTTTATTGGCTAATTCATTTCGTAATGGAACTATTTTTCGTGCATTATATTTTGTTGCTCCAAAAAACTCATAGAGCTTATTTGCATTCTCAAAACAATTTGCGAACAAGTTAAACACCTCACTTTGAAGATATTTCGATTCAGAATCTCCTTTTATATAGTTTTCGTTATCACCTGTTGTATTGAGTTCTACAATATTTAAATATTCGGAACTAAATAATTCAATTCTCATATTCTCTAAAGGATTAACTTATTAATGTGTCTCTAAATTTATTAATTATATTGGATAACAACAAAATTAATTTTAAACAAATAGTTAACTTTAAACATTACAAGATATTATCTTTATCGGAAAATTACAATTTATGACAGGAACATTAATTAATGCCGTAGCAATATTAATAGGAAGTACAATCGGAATAAGCTTAAATACGAAACTCCCTGAACGATTTATTAAAATAGTATTTCAATCAATTGGTTTATTTACATTTTTTATTGGGATTTTTATGGCTTTGAAAACGAATAACATGTTTTTAATGGTTATTAGTATAGTAAGCGGGGCAATAATTGGAGAATGGATTAATATTGATAAGTACATAAATCGCTTTGGAGATAAGATAAAAAATAAATTCAAATCTGAGAATTCAAAATTTTCTGAAGGATTGGTAACGGCTTTTCTTTTATTCTGTATGGGATCTGTTACTATTTTAGGTGCGATAGAAGAAGGATTAGGAGGAAAACCCAATCTGCTCCTTGCTAAATCTGTTTTAGACGGAGTTTCTTCAATTGCACTGGGTGCAGCTTTAGGATTTGGAGTTGCATTTTCAATAATTCCATTAATCATATACCAGGGAGGATTAACACTTCTTGCAACTTATTTTGGCGATTACTTTGCTGAAAATATAATTAATGAACTAACTGGTATTGGAGGATTAATGCTAATTGGATTAGCAATAAATATTCTTGAAATAAAGCAGCTTAAAATCTTAAATATGCTTCCGTCTTTAATTATTATTGTTTTATTAGTTTACTTTTTCGGATAAATGGGTCTTAACAAAAACATAGAAATCAAATTAAACGAACAGTTTAAAAAATGGTCTGGTTCTGAAGCACTTCTAATTACAATGCTTCCAAATTCAGGTTCAAACCGAATATACTTTCGTTTGCAAAACAGTAATACTTCTGCCATTGGAGTATATAATGATAATTTTAAGGAAAATACTGCCTTTTTAAATTTCACTAAACAATTTCTGAATTCTAGAATCAATGTACCTTTTATATATTCCGAGAACTTGAGCGAAAATATATATCTAATTCAGGATCTTGGAGATACTCAAATGCTTCAGTGGTTAAGTTCTCAAAGAACAAAGAACGAATTCCCAACAGAAGCAATTTCAATTTACAAAAAGGTAATTCAGGAATTAATACGAATACAAATTATTGCAGGTCGCAATTTTGATTATTCAAGCTGTTATCCATATACCGTATTTAATGAAGAGTCTATAAAATTTGACTTAAATTATTTTAAATCAAATTACATTGAAAGATTAAATCTCAGTTATGATTCTCAGAAATTAGGTTCTGATTTTAATCAATTTACATCCTATTTATTAAAAGCTGATAATGCTTTCTTTATGTTTCGGGATTTTCAGGCCCGAAACATCATGTTAGTGAATAACCAACCTTACTTTATTGATTACCAGGGAGGACGAAAAGGACCTTTACAATACGACCTGGCTTCACTATTGTTTCAGGCTATGGCGGAAATCCCCGAAAACATTAAGGATTTGTTGTTAGAATATTATATCGGTTTAGCACAAAAATTTGTACCCTTAAACAAAAGCGAATTTATAGAACATTATTATGCTTTTGCCCTGATAAGAGTGATGCAAACACTTGGAGCCTATGGATTACGAGGATTAATTGAAAAGAAAAATCATTTTATAAAAAGCATTCCATTAGCACTTCAAAATTTGATTTATCTGCTCGATAAAGTAGAGAAATTAAACAGTTTGCCCGAATTAAAGAAAATTATAATTCAAATTACAAGCATCGAAACTAAAACAAATGAAGAATAAATTAACCCTTACAATAAATAGCTTTTCGTACAAAAGAGCTTTACCCGAAGATAAAACTGAAAATGGAGGAGGTTTTATCTTTGACTGCAGAGCAATCCATAACCCCGGTAGGTTTGAAGAGTACAAATCATTAACCGGTAAGGATCAGAAAGTAATTGATTTTTTAGATCAGGAAGAAGAAATGAAAAGCTTTTTAAAACATGTTTTTGCCTTAGTTGATCAATCTGTAAAAAAATATATTCAACGCGACTTTACAAACTTAATGGTTAGTTTTGGTTGTACAGGAGGCCAGCACAGATCTGTTTATTGTGCTGAGAATTTGGCAAACCATTTAAGAACTAATTTTGATATTCAGATTGTTGTTCATCATATAGAGCAAGAACTATTAAAAAGTAAAAAATCATGAAAGCTATGATTTTTGCTGCTGGCAAAGGCACTCGTTTAAAACCATTAACCGATCATACACCCAAAGCATTGGTTAAAATTAACGATGTACCCATGATTGAAATAGTGATTAAAAAACTAATTGCTATTGGAGTGAGTGAGATAATCATAAACGTACATTACCTTGCAGATCAAATTATTGAATTCTTAAAATCTAAGAATAATTTTGATATTCGAATTGAAATCTCCGACGAAACATCTGAATTATTAGATACAGGTGGGGGATTAAAAAAAGCTTCATGGTTTTTTAATGACGACGAACCCTTTATTCTTCATAACGCCGATGTAATTAGTAATATTGACTTACTGGACATGTTAAATTTTCATAAAGAACATAATGCTGTAGTTACTTTAGCTATGCGAGAAAGAAAATCAAGCCGGTATTTTATTTTTAATGAGAAAATGAATTTATGTGGCTGGGAGAATACTAAAACTTCGGTAAAGATTATATCTAAAGATACTCATCATCCAAAATTATTAGCTTTTAGCGGAATTCACATGATAAGTCCTGCATTTTTTAATTCTCTGAACAATGAGGGTTGTTTTTCAATTATTCAATCCTATATTGAAAGTTCAAAAAATGCTATAATAAAAGCTTATAAGCCTGAAAACAAGTATTGGTTCGACATTGGAAATATAGATAAACTGAAAGAAGCAGAACAATTTTTGGCCAGGTAAATTTTCTTTATTTCTATTTCGTTAATAAATTTGAAGCTAAAATTGAACATCAATTTAAATTTGGTGTATTATCTATTTAAAAAGTTTTTTTAAAAGAATAAGATATCAAATATTAAATACAAGACATTGGTTTATGACTACAAGAAAAGAACATCGAAAAGATGAAATAAATGATCCCTTTGATAGTTTGAAACAACCCTTTTTAAGATTTTTAAGAGTTGAATCTTCTGGAGGTATATTACTAATTGTAGCAACAATTGCAGCACTCATAGTTGCAAACTCCGGTTGGGCAAATTATTATGAATCGTTTTGGAAACAAGATTTTACTGTAGGAGCTGAAACATTTAATCTTACTAAGCCTATCATACTTTGGATCAACGACGGATTAATGGCCATATTCTTTTTCCTTGTAGGTTTAGAAATAAAACGGGAACTTTTGGCAGGAGAACTTTCCTCTCCTAAAAAAGCAGCTTTACCTATCATAGCAGCGATTGGTGGAATGGTCGTACCTGCCGGATTATTTTTTCTTTTTAATCGTGGCGGACAAGGAATGGAAGGTTGGGGAATTCCGATGGCAACTGATATTGCATTCTCTCTCGGTGTATTAAGTTTACTGGGTAAAAGAGTACCTCTGGCTTTAAAAGTATTTCTGGTTGCATTTGCCATTGTTGATGATATTGGAGCTATTTTAGTGATTGCTATTTTTTATAGTGCACAAATTCATTGGAGTTTACTTTTTATTGCATTAGGGCTTCTTGCAGTTCTTTTCATATTTAATGCCATAAACATTAGATTTCTACCATTTTACATGGTTATCGGGTGGGTAATCTGGTACTTGTTTCTTAAAGCGGGAATTCATCCTACCATCGCAGGTGTTCTAATTGCTTTTGCTATTCCAGCAAATCGAAAAATCAGACTAAAAGATTTTACATTTAGGATGAATCGAAATCTTGAAGATTTTTGTGTTGAACCTTGTGAAGATTCAATGACTTTAAATCACAAGCAATTAGCTTCAATTGATAATATGCAATCACAAATTGATAAAGTACAAAGCCCTCTTCAACAACTCGAACATAATTTACATGGCTTTGTAACGTATATTGTAATGCCCCTGTTTGCATTTGCAAATGCAGGAGTTGTATTAACCGGAGTTGGTTTATCATCATTTGAAACCTTAACCTTAAGTATAAGTGGAAGTTTAATTTTTGGAAAAATAATTGGTATTCTGCTATTTTCATACATTACAGTAAAAATGGGAATTTCTGCCTTGCCTGATAATATAAAATGGTCGCATATTTTAGGTGCCGGAATGTTAGGTGGAATAGGATTTACCATGTCGTTATTTATTAGTAATCTGGCTTATGATAGTATCATTTTAATTAATCAGGCTAAGCTTGGAATACTAATTGGATCGCTTGTTGCTGCAGTATTGGGATTTGTTTACCTGAAAATAATACTGAAAAGAGAACAATAATTAAAAATATTTAAATATCTCAAAACGTCCTTCTAACACAAGGACGTTTTTTTTTATATTTACATCAAGATTTTAGCACATGAACTTAGAGAAAATAGGATTTAATATTTTTTTTCAAAAACAGCTTGAAGATCTTGGTATTGATAATACTACAATAGCCCGGGTAATTCAAGAACACAAAGAACGATATATCATTTCAACTTTCGAAAAAGAATATGAAGCAGAGATAACCGGGAATCTTAGATATTCAGCAAAATCAAGAGAAGATTTCCCCGCTGTTGGAGACTGGGTTCAATTTTTACCTTTTGAAGAAAACAATGCAATTATCCAAAAGCTTTTGCCTCGAAAAACACTTCTGGCGAGAAAATCAGTAAATAGTAGCACCGAAAGACAAATAATTGCAGCTAATATTGATACTGCATTTGTTGTACAGGCTGTCGACAGAGATTTTAATCTTAGTCGATTAGAAAGGTATGTAGCTTTAATTTATGCCGGATCAATCGAACCAGTAGTAATTTTAAATAAAGTAGATTTGATATCTAAAGATGAACTTCAGGCTAAACTAACTCAGGTTTCAAAAAGATTTAAAGAAATAAAAATTATCTCTATAAGTAACGAAACGCTTGAAGGAATTGACGATCTTAAAAACTTATTAGAATTAAATAAAACCTATTGCTTAGTTGGATCATCCGGAGTTGGCAAATCATCAATAATTAATACATTACTTAATGAAAATAAAATAAAAATAAACACAATCAGTGAAACAAGCCATAAAGGTAAGCATACAACTACAAACCGGGAATTAATTATTTTAGAAAATGGAAGTATTCTTATCGACACTCCCGGTATGCGTGAAGTTGGTTTGACTGATGTTTCTGAAGCAATAGTAAAAACCTTTTCCATTATAGAAGAACTTTCAAAAAATTGTAAATTTAACAATTGCACGCACACCGATGAACCTGGATGTGCAATACTAGAAGCTCTTGAATCAGGAAATATCGACAACAAAGAGTTTGAAAATTTTAAAAAACTGATGCGTGAATCTCAACATTTTCAGGCAAGTATTGCTGAAAAAAGAAAACGTGATAAGGAGTTTGGTAAAATGTGCAAAGATATCATGAAAGTCAAAAAGAAAAACAAGTACTGAATCAGTTGGATAATAAAAATAATACTAAATTCTTTCTTTAATTATTCATTTTCAATATCTTTATTGAGTTCAACGAATCAAAATGATGGATATAGCTAATATTCTTTTAAGATTTAGTGTAACCCTTTCGGGTGAATTTCTGGTGATACTGGCATTATTTATCTATATTTTTTATTTACATCTCCAGCTTGCCAAAAAGAATATTTTACTTAAATCTATTTATGAAAGGATTGAAAAACCCGATAGTAAATTAGCAAAGAAAGACATCTTGCTTTTTTTAGAGAATCTGAAAAATCCTGAGTTTTCGGGAAAAGTTACTAAAGATAAATTACTGGATAAAAAAATCAGCGACTTTCTATTTGAGAATGATAAAGATATTAAGTTATTTCTGCATTATACTTCGAGAAAAGAGGTTGCTGACAAAATCGTACATGATGGATTCAAATTTGTAAACTCATTTTATAAAACAGCTGAATACATCTATAACGATGAATTATATCTTGTTCATCGACATCATGAGCATAAACAGTATGGTCATTTTGTGATTGTAATTTGCATTCAAAAAGAGATCTATGAAAGATATTCTGATGAGCTTGGAAAAATTAAAGCTAAAAACATTTCTGTTGAACAAATTTTAACCGAAAAAGCTCCCATCACAGATGAAAATTCTGATGAAATTTACCTTTTGCCAAAACAATTTATCAAAGGTTATTTTGATTATACTGATGGGACAATTACCGAAAATCCTGATTTTAATTCAAGTTACCACTCTCCTGTTTTTCAAGAAAATCTTAAAAGAATAAAAACCATTCATTAATAAACACTTCGTTTGGAATTTATTTACCTTCTTTTATCTTTGAGAAAAAATTAAACTAAAGAGCTAGAAACCAATGTCAGTATCAAAATTAGTTCAGATAAAAGTATTACATACACTCATCTGGGGGTTCTTTGTATTCATGATTTTTTATACAGTTTACACTGGGTTATTTAATAAAGTCAATTTATTAACGTGGATAGCCATTGGCTTCGTTTTTTTAGAATCACTCACATTAATCATTTTCAAATGGTACTGCCCTTTAACCATTGTTGCAAGGAAATATAGTGATTCAGATAGAGAAAATTTTGATATCTATTTACCAAACTGGATAGCAAAACATAATAAGACAATCTTCTCAATTATTTTCTTATTTGGATTGGTATTGGTGTTGTACAGAACGTTTTTTCAGTCTTAAGTCATCCGGGTTTTAACATGTATTAACTGCTTTTACTTGCTAAGTTGTTTACCCAGATTAAAACAAGTTTTTAGAATATCCTGATTCTTTTTATAATCGGATTTAGCCAATGTTTCGCTAAGCATTAATTTTGGGTAAAGTTCTTTAAGCTCATCCTCGGTTTTCTGAACTTGTTTTATAACAGCCAGCCGGGTAGCTTTAATAACATGCAACCTGTTATTTTCGCCAAGAACCTCTTTCATGTATTCAAACAAATCAATTACAGGCTGAGCGTCCGAATCGTCTGATGATCCCATGGAAAGTAATAAAACAAAATCCTTATTCCAATTATTCCAGGGAGTATGTATTAATCCTGTTTCTGTAATCTGCACATGCACAAATGATCGAAACCTGTCAATAATATTTTTTAATGGAGCAGTTACATAATGAAAATAAATGGGTGATGCAAAAACCAAAATGTCAGCTTCATCAATTTTAGTACTTAAATCTGCCCAGTCGTCATCTCTTATGGAACATCTTTTTATTAAATTACAACGCAAACAGCCATTGCAATATTTTATATTTAAATCTTTAGCTAAAAATTGATTTATGTATGGGGTATTACTTTTTGCACCTTCTAAAAAACTTTCGATAAGAATGGATGTATTTCCAAACTTTCGGGTACTACCATCTAACACCAGTATTTTTTTCATTCGTTTTTATCTTAAGAATTTGTAAATGAAGTGTCTTTAAAATAATCACTAATAAACATCACTTTATCATCAGTAAAATGAAATAAAGTTATTCCACTATTCTCATAATTAGTTCCATCTTTATATTCACCATGATTAGTCCAAACCACGCATGCTTTCTTGTCTCCAAGAATAACATCATTCACATCAAATTTTAGATTCTTATATTTTCTTAACAAAACTTTAAAGAATAGAATTACACGTTTTACTCCTTCAATTCTCTCAACCCCTGGAAAATCAAATTGAATGTTTTCAGCGGCATTTTTTTCAAAACTTGAAAACTCACTGGTATTCATTGCCTCAAAAACACTTACGGCAATTCCCTTATAATCAATATTATCATTCATGTTAAATCTGTTTATTATTTGATTTAGATTTAAATTCGTTTTGATAATCTCTTTAAATCGGTTCTGTTTGATTAATTTTGCTAAAAATAATAATTTAAAATTGAAATGTATAAGCATTTATTTGGTCCTGTTCCTTCCAGAAGATTAGGAATGTCGTTAGGTATTGATTTAGTTCCCCATAAAGTTTGTTCCTTAAACTGTATTTATTGCGAGTGTGGAGCAACTACAAAACTAACAAACGAGCGAAAAGAGTATGTTCTTTTTGATGAAATCGTTGATGAATTAAAGGATTTTTTTTCGAAAAATGAGATGCCCGATTATATTACTTTTTCAGGTGCAGGAGAGCCTACATTAAATATTCATATCGGGAAAATAATCGATAATATAAAAACCAACTATAAAGCTCCTGTTGCCGTGCTAACAAACGGAAGTCTACTGAACGACTCATCCGTTAGAAAGGAATTAGTTAAAGCTGATCTTATTTTACCGTCGCTTGATGCTGCAACAAACAGTGCTTTTAAAAAAATTGACAGACCTTCAAATCACTTAAAAATTGAAGACTACATTCAAGGTTTAATTGAATTTAGAAAAGAATTTAAAGGTATAATATGGTTAGAAGTGATGATTCTTCCGGGTTATAATGATGATTTAGAGAATCTTCTGGGATTAAAAGAGGCTATACTAAAAATAAATCCTGATAAAGTTCAGTTAAACACACTTGACCGACCAGGAGTTATAGAAAATATAAGAGCTGCAACTCGATTAGAATTGCAAAACATTATTGATTTATGGAATATCGAAAATGTGGAAATTATTGCATCATCAGCCATCAGAAAGCATAATGCTTCGTTTAGAAAAGATACGGAGAATGCCATACTGGAAACTATTTCGCGAAGACCTTGCACTTTAGAAGATTTAGCAAAGATGTTAGGAATGCATATCAATGAAATAAATAAATACCTTGATGTATTGGATCAAGATGGGAAAATTGAAACCTATCGGCAGGAAAGAGGAATATTTTATCAGCTTAAAAAATAAAAACAGAAATATTATTTCAATATTTGTAGAAATTGCTTAATTGAACATGAATGGATAATACAGTATATACAATATCAGCAAGAGGAAAAAAACTCAAACAACCTGTTAAAGAATATTTTGAAACTTACTTCCCGAATATCCCTTTGCATAAAATTGATAGCATATTTGGATTTATTGAACCAACTTCGCTGTATAGCGGGAGACCTTTTTTAAGGCGTCAGATTTCTGAAAAAGATTATCAGTTTTTACAAGAAAACAATATTGGATTACGCATTCCTTTTACTAATCATTACGTTTCAGAGAAAGAATATTTAAAATATAAACCATTACTTCAGAAGTATCATAAAAAAGGTAATTCACTGATTATTACCAACGATGATTTTGTTAAATGGGTAAGAAAAGATTTTCCATTGTATAAGATTGAAGCCAGTATCTTAAAAGAAATAGATTCAATAGATAAAATTAATACTGCTTTTGAACTTTATGACACGATTGTTCTACCCATGAATGTGAACAATAACACAAAATTATTAGAACGGATTGATCAAAAACATAGAATTACTTTATTTGGGAATGCAGGTTGTGCATTAACATGTCCGAATAGAATTTGCTACGATTACATTTCAAAAAGAAACAAAGTACTTGGTAATTCAAATTTAGTAACCAGAAGCATTTATTATTACTACTCATTTATACTTCGTAGAAAGTGGTGCATGCATAAAATACAACCCAGGAAGCTTCATGGTATTAAAGATTTCGATATTGATAAGTACTATGAGATGGGATTTACCCGATTTAAGATGTTACGTGAACATTCTGGCCGAAAAACAGGATATTAAATAATTCCTTTAGATTTTCCTTGCAGACTTAAAACATAGTTGGACTTGTTTTCGTATTAAGCTTAACTAAACCTATAAGCTTACATCATGTCAAAAGAATTACTTGAAATCATCGGTCCACTCTGTGTTGGAATTCCTGTTGGAATAATTACCATAAGATATTTTTTTAAAGGTTCAATCCTGTTCAGGATTACAGCATATTGGATAATATCATTGTCCATTTTAGATGCTTTGGCAAATTTGAGTAGCTCGTATCCTGAGACTTTCCCAACTTATGTTGTAATTCCAATTGGCTTACCTATTTTTATTTATCTGTTTTACAGAACAGCTAAAGATGTTAGGAAACCTCTGGATGAATCCATTCAGCTTCTTCAGAAACTTTCAAAAGGAGAATTAAATTTAAATATAAATAAGGACTTTATTACGCGAAATGATGAGTTGGGAAGATTAACAAACGGGATACAGGAACTCTCCACCAAACTTAAGGAAGTTATTGAAAATATTGCAAATTCGTCCGACGAAATAGAAAGCACAGGACAACAATTAAGTGCCAGCTCATTGCAATTATCTAGTGCATCGAATGAACAAGCATCATCGCTTGAAGAAATTTCCTCAACCATGGAAGAGATTGTTTCCAGTATTCAGTTAAATGCCGACAATGCAAAACAAACAGAAAGTATTGCGACTAAAACAAATCAGGGGGTCGAAGAGGGAACATTATCAACTAATCTTGCATTAGATTTGATGAAAGAAATTGCTGAAAAAATTACAATAATTAATGATATTGCATTTCAAACAAATCTTTTAGCACTAAATGCTGCAGTAGAAGCTGCACGAGCGGGAGAACATGGCAAAGGATTTGCAGTTGTTGCCGCCGAAGTTAAAAGATTAGCAGAAAGAAGCAGTGCTGCTGCCAATGAAATTATTGCTGTTTCGAAAAAAGGAGCTTTAGTATCTGAAAAAGCGCGTGAAATATTGAATAATAATTTACCTGAAATTAAACGATCTTCGGGGCTTATTCAGGAAATTTCTGCAGCAACATTAGAACAAAAAACCGGCTCATTACAAGTAAACGAATCAGTTCAACTATTAAATAGTGTAACACAACAGAATGCAGCAGCAGCCGAGGAACTGGCTTCAACAGCAGAAGAACTCACTGCTAAATCGAAGAATTTAACTGAACTTATATCATTTTTCAAAATATAAATCAAAATAAATTTTTATAAGACCCGATGAACATGATCGGGCCTTTTTTATGTTTACTTTTAATCAATATTTACAATATGGATGCTAAAGGACTTTATAAAGATATTATTGCTTTTTGTGAAAGTAATGCTGATTCTGAAGTCGTAAAAAAAAATTCCAGAGACTTCAAAGATGGATTTATCGGATATGGTTTAACCAATGATATGATTCAAATTAAAGTAAAAGAATATAAATCGCAATCTTGGTGTTCTCTAGAATTGATATATAAGGTATCAAAACTACTCGTAAAAGAAAAGAACTACGAACTCCCCAGTTTTGCTTTATTACTTTTAAATGAATTTAGAAAAGAGTTTAATTTTAAAACTTTTAAAGAAATTGAACATTGGTTTACCTTGGGAATAAACAATTGGGCCCATACCGATGGTATTGTCCAATATTTTTTTCCTGTTTTATGGAAAAAAGAAATCATTAAACTTGAGGATTTGTCGGATTGGAGAATTTCTAAAAATAAGTTTCAACGACGCTGTGTTCCGGTTGCCATGATTAAACTTTTAAAACATAGCACAGATTTTAACATGCTGCTTGATTTTATTGATTCTATGATGATGGATCCTGAACGTGAAGTCCATCAGGGATTAGGTTGGTTCTTGCGCGAATGTTGGAAAAAAGAACCTCTACTAACTGAGAATTTCTTATTCAAATGGAAAAATGATTGTGCTCGATTAATTATTCAATATGCAACGGAGAAAATGAGTAAAGAAGAACGTTTAAAGTTCAGGAAAGAAAAAAAGTATTGAGATCATAAATGAAGATGCTGCCCAATCAGGCAGCATCTCTTTTTATATGCAGTATAGTATAAAAGTTAATAAATATTAAATATCAAGATCACCCAGGTATGAATCAATATACGATGGTGCTACTTTAACACGAACTGATTTTGCCCATAATATCATTTGATCACAAGCATATTGGCAATCAGGTTCAAAATAAATGTAATTTAATTGATCTAATCCAACCATTTGGTAATAGGTAAATACTCCATTTTGCATGGTAGCATCACCATCATATGAATATCTTCTGGTGTCAGAAGCTACAGCAATAACTCTTCCGTTTGCGTTCAAATCAGTTGCCATTGCTCCTATTTGGCAAGCATCAAAACTGAACATCATTTTTGTACTTGTTGCATTTAAAAACATGGTTTTAAACCATGCACTATTTATGTAATATAAATCGGTTGTTACAATATTACCTCTACTACCGTGACCTGAATAAATAAAAGCAATTTCATTTCCTGCAACTGACTGACCAGCAAGAGTAGCTATTGCAGCTTCAATATTGCTTTTTGTTGCATTTAAATCTAACAATTTGTTTACTGTATAACCTTCTGCCTGCAATTGTGCTGCCCAATCATTGGCATCATCATCGCAATACTGAAGATCATTTGATGTGCCGGCATAATCAGAGATTCCAACTACCACAGCATATTTACCACCTTTGGCAGCATTCATATCCAGTTTAATTGGCGATGCATCATTTTCAGTAACCATAAATTGAGCAATTACTTCTTGTGGTCTGGTATCAACAGTTGCAAAATCAGGACGTACAGTCCAGTTTGAACTTTGATCTAAAGCTAAATCTGATTCAGGAACAAGTACTTCATCTTTTGAACAACTTTGTAAAATAACTCCTGACAATAAGGCTACAAAAGCTAACCTCATCCATTTTTGATTTCTCATAATTGTTTTTTGATTTTAAGGGTTAATAAATTACTATACGGCAATAAAATTCTCACTCAAATATCACTGATTTATTTGTAAAAATCAATATCGATTATCGATAAAGAAAATATATCGCTCTGATTTATTGAGATTTAATTAATATTGCAAAATGAATTTATTTATTTAATTTTTAATCGATATTTTTGAAGAATTACATATTTATAAAACTAAAGCCAATTTATTTAAATATTGGTATATCCGTTATTAAATATTTAATCATAGTAAGCTTAAAATAAAGATGAATTCATACTCAGAAATACTTAATAAACTAGGTCCTTGCGGGCTGAACTGTTCTAAATGTTTTGCATTTGCAAATGGAGATATTAAAGAGCTAAGTTCTGAATTAAAGAAGAGTTTAGGAAACTTTGATATTTATGCAGAACGCTTTATTGAGCTTTTAAATAAACCTGTTTTTAAAAAGTTTCCTGACTTTAAAGTAATGCTCAATCATTTTGCAACAGTCAAATGCAAAGGATGCAGAAATGATGAGTGTAAGCTATTTAGTGCATGCAAAGTAAAACAATGCTCGAAAGATCATAACGTGGATTTTTGTTTTCAGTGTGCTGAATTCCCTTGCAACAAACATGGTTTTGATGAGCATTTAGCAAAACGATGGATAACCATACAGAATAAAATGGAAGATAATGGAGTTGAGGTATATTACAACGAAATAAGAGACCTACCCAGATATTAGTTACTAGTGTTATTAGTTGTTTGATTCTTGTTTTAGGTTGAAACTAATACACAAATTAAGTAAAAATAAACCAGCAACATGTTGACAGAAATACATTTCAGCTAAACCATTTTGTTAATCCATCTTTGTAATTCCTGCCAATAGTAAACCTTCGACCTGCGATCTCAACAAATGCTGATGTAAAAACCTCTACTTTCGAATAATTGACAATAAACGATCG
This sequence comes from Bacteroidales bacterium, assembly GCA_003446015.1. Lineage (GTDB taxonomy): Bacteria > Bacteroidota > Bacteroidia > Bacteroidales > UBA12077 > UBA12077. Next base: position 45,377 of record DMBU01000101.1, read on the forward strand.
ATGAATGCGAATAAAATCCGAATCGGGCAATTCTTTTTCTATCCCTGATAAACTTTCGTAGCAAATAATTGAAAAATCAGAAGTATAAACTTTAATATAGTTGTCTAAACTTTCAATATAAAGAATATCCTTAAATGGTATTTTATAGTTCTTTTTATCTGATTTTAAAATGATGTAATCTTTAATTTGCTCTTTTTCCAAGCGTTCCGTTTCAGGCTTTTTTTCTAATATAAGAAATTTATTTATGGCTTTTAAAAAACGTTCAAAGGATATTGGCTTCACCAGGTAATCAATTGCATCTAGTTCAAAGGCATCAACTGCAAAATTGCGATATGCTGTGGTGAAAATAACTTTAGGAGGCTTTGAAAGTGATTTTAGAAATTCAATACCGGAAATTCCTGGCATATTAATATCCAAAAAAAGTAAATCAACTTTTTTCTTACTCAAAATTTCAATGGCATCAATCGCCTTTGTAAATCCATGAATACATTCCATATTTTTAAAGTTTTCAAGATGTTCCTGAATCACTTTTATGGCAATGGGTTCATCATCAATGATTATACACTTATATTTTGAGTTTTGATCCATATCAGTTCAAATTTATCTCTAATTCTGCTATAAATGTTTTCCCGTTATTAATGAGCTCAAGCTGATATTTATTTTTATAAATTAGCTCTAATCGTTCCTTGATATTTTTTAAACCTATCCCCTTGCCTTCCTGATTCAAGTATTTATCTGCTTTTGCCTTTGACACCGAATTTTCAATCTTGAATCTTAATTTATCAGAATCGATATCCGATTCCAAATATATAAAACTATCTTCAGGCTTATGGAACCCGTGCTTAAAGGCATTCTCGACAAAAGGGAATAGGATTAAAGGTGCTATTTTTATTTTTTTTACGTCATCCGGAAAATTGATCTTAACATTAAAATTCTTATCGTGTCGCACACGCTCCAGTTCAATATAATTATTTATAAATTCAATTTCCTTCTTCAATTCTACCTCTGGTTTATCACATTCGTATAACATATAATCCAATAAATCTGAAAGTTTAACAATCACTTCTCTGGAAATATCAGCATCTTCTTTTACCAGGCCATATAAATTATTCAACATATTAAATAAAAAGTGAGGATGAATCTGGCCTTGCAAAAGTTTTAAATTAGCTTCCTTTAATTTTAATTCAGTAATTTGCTTTTGTTTTTCAATGTCATTTTTCTCAATAAGTCTTCGATACGATTCTTTTATAAAGTGGATAACAGCAGCCATAATTACAATTAAGTAATTGCCGGCGATCAGGATCACAATATCATCACGTTTGGGTACAATTGCCTGAGGAAGGCTAAATGCACTGTATAGTAAAATAACAAATACTGAAAGTGATATAATCCATAATGTAACAATAAAAACAGCGAATAAAATGTAAATAAAAACAAAGAACCTTCCTTCAAATAAATATCGTGGAATTAGATATTTGTTAATCGTCAGTGTTATAAAATAACTTACTATGATAAGTAAACTTACAAGTATCAGCCTTATTTGAATATCGTAATCTCGATTACTAAATATGAAAAACATTAAAACGAATGCAAATAGCCAATAAATTAGATGCCAAAGCCAGCCGCTCCTTTTTATAAATAAAATATAAATGCCATGATCTTCCATATCAATTCAAAGATACTATTTAATATTTTTCTATCATTTACAAGCTTCTTAATTTATGTAAACAACAACTTATAAACCCTAAACAGCAATCTGGCATTAAGAAAGGATATTTTGCTATTTAGCCTTTGAAATGATACCTTAGCATAAATATATTTTTTGTTCAATTATTCAACTGTATTATTGGGTTAGTATTAACCAAAAAATTGAAATTATGATATTTGAACATTTAGTTATCGGTGGAATTTATTTTATGTTACCCATCTACATGATGTGGATAGTTGTTATCTTTTTTAGTATAAAATTTCTTGTAAACTATTTTTCAGGAAATAAGGATTTAAAAAAACTATCGAAACAAAATTCCCTGATTCTTTTTATTGGAAGCTTTGCTTTTCTATTTGGACTTTTAGGTCAGGTAATTGGACTTTCCCAGGCCTTACAAGCTATACAAGCAGCGGGTGACATTTCCCCTGCTTTAATGGCAGGTGGATTAAGAGTATCCCTTTTAGCTCCATTGTATGGATTTGTTTTATTTCTAATTTCGGGTATTATTTGGTTTGTTTATAGAAATTTATTGATAAAATAATTTATCGACAAGTAATTTAATCAGGCATTCTTAGTAAGTTTGTCTGATTTTTTATATACAAACGATGATCATAGAACATATAAAAGCTTCAGATTTAGAAACCAGGAAATGGTCTGGAGGTACAACAACCCAACTTGTAATATTTCCTAAAGGTGCAGAATATAAAAAACAAGATTTTCTGTTTCGGTTAAGCACGGCTACTGTTGAATCTGAAGAATCTACATTTACAAAACTTCCTGGTGTATCACGTAAGATAATGATTCTAGATGGTGAAATTAAGATTGAACATCAAAGTCGTTATTCCAAAACACTTAAGAAATTTGAACAAGATAGCTTCGAAGGAAACTGGAATACAAAAAGTTATGGAAAAGCTATTGATTTTAATTTAATGACTACCAGAAATACAAAAGGTGAGATCAAAGCAATTTCATGCAATAGTTCATTTGAAATCAAGTTAAATGCCAATGTTGATTTTTATGTATTATACATTTATTCCGGTAAAATAAATTTTTCTCTCGATCAAGAAAATATAAATCTAAATCAAGGAGATTTACTACAGATTTATTCTGAAAATGAACCCGGGAACCTTAAACTTTCAACAATTCAATCTTGCGAAATTATACTTGCAAAAATACGTCTCAACTAATGATTAATTAAAAGGAATTTACTATTTTCGTTTTCCTAATTTATTAACCCATATGAAAAAGACTCTCATTAGTAGCATTATTTTAATTTTTAACATCTATAGTTTTGGTCAAAATTTAGATTACAGTATTAGTTTAAAATATAATCAACCTTATACAAATAGTATAGAAAAAACACCTTACGTATATTTATATAGTCCGTCAACTGCTTATTCGACTTATTTTTCAAATGCAGGAATAAAAGAAACTTATAATTCTAAGCCAGGAATTAAATTTAGTGGGAACTTTTGTTATAATTTTAATTCTCACTTATTTCTTGAAGGAGGATTACAATTAAATTTAATAAGATTTCAACAAGAAACTGAAGTTTTAACAACCAGTTTATCTGAATTTGAAATTGTTTATGATATAGAGTTTCAAGATTCATTAGGAAATCCTTTGTATCCTATTATTATTGGGCAAAATATTGTTTATGAAGATCAGGATAAACTAGGAAATACTTCAGCACTTTATTCTGAAATTCCAATACAAATTGGATATTCTTTTTTTAACAATAAATTAAAATGTAAAATTGGACTTATAACCTCTTTTCTTGCGTATGCTGAAGTGTATGTTTATGATAAAATAAACTCGATAGATTACACAACCATTTCTGTAAAAAAAGATAAAACAGGCGATGGTTTTACAAATCTAATGTGGAATGGCAATATTGAACTTGAATATCTTGTTTTTGAAAAAATAGGATTAAGTCTTGGTTATACAAGATCTCTCAATTCATTTTATGACGAAAGTGTTAGTATAGGAAGTCCAAAATATAATTTATTCTCAATTGGAATAACATATAACTTCTTAAATTAAATGGGTCACATAGCACTTTACTTGTTAAAAAAAACCCTCATTTTGCATTTTACTTTTGTTGAAATAAACACAAACCTACTTTCAGATGTTAGTTAAAAAAACATAAGCCATGACAACATCTAAAATTTTAGAACAACTTAAAGAATTTGGAAGTGAACAAACCAAAAAAGTATTCATACGCCATGGGGCAAAAGAACCCTTTTATGGTGTTAAAGTAAAGGATTTAAAAACGATTCAGAAAAAAACAGGAAAAAATCATGAACTTGCGTTAGAACTTTTCGATACAGGAAACTCAGATGCAATGTATCTGGCCGCATTAGTTTCTGAACCTGAGAAAATGACAAAAGAACAACTTCAGAAATGGGCTGAAGATGCTTATTGGTATATGCTAAGTGAATATTCTGTTGCATGGACAGCTGCTGAAAGTAATTATGGCTGGGAACTTGCTCTGGAATGGATTGAATCGAAAAAAGAAAAAATAGCTTCAACAGGTTGGTCTACCTTATCATCTTTAATTGCAATAAAAAAAGATAAAGAGATTGATTTAGTAAAAATTGAAGAATTGCTTGATTTTGTTTCCCAAAACATTCATTCTTCCAAAAACAGAATTAGATATACCATGAATGGATTTGTTATTTCAGTTGGCTCTTACATATTACCCCTGCATAACAAAGCAAAAGAAATTGCAATGCAAATAGGAAAAGTAAGTGTTGAGATGGGAGGAACATCATGCAAGGTTCCTTTAGCAACTGAATATATTGAAAAGGCTAAAAGCCACTTCAAAGTAGGAATAAAACGTAAAACTTCTTTCTGCTAAAAATATTTATCTTTAAGCTGTAAAAAACAATTTTAACAGAGCCGTTTATTGATAATGGCGACATACATAGAGTTTGTCTGTTTAATGTTCAAAGCATTGAAGAAGTACAAAAACTGACAGAAATCGATCTTGCCATACAATCCGGAAGCCTGATAATGGAACGGCATCCCTGGTAAGGAAGTTCTGTGTTAGTGTTTCATCCTGAAATTTATAAAAAATTTCCTTTACCACTAAGTCACAAAAGATGCACTAAGTTTCACTAAGATCTCCTTTTACTGCCTCCTACCAACTGCTAACCGCTTCCTGCTTCCATTTGGTTAACATGCCGAGTGACATTGTAAGTCGGTTTTAAAGCAATAACCCCCGACCCGAACAATTCTTCCTGATCATACCTGGCTGCAAACCTGCCTTCGGCAGGCGAGCTGTCCATTGAGAAACTATTGATTTTAATTGATTACTCCAGAACCGATTAGCTCAACATTATCATACCAGGCTGCGAATTGCCCGGGAGCTATTCCACGTTGAGCTTCTTCAAAACTAATATACAAACCTTCAGGTTTTGGTATTAATGTCCCTTTTTGTAATGGTTGACGATAACGAATACGAATCATCAAATCTTTTGTTTCTCCCGCTTTTAATTTCAGGTCAGGGCGAATCCAATGCGTTTCGTCACTTGAGATAAACAAAGCTTTTCGGTATAGTCCGGGATGCTCATCTCCCCTGCCCACATAAACAATATTTTCCTCCACATCAATGGCAATAACATACATTGGTTTTCCTGTACCGCCAATATTTAAGCCTTTTCGTTGTCCAATGGTATAAAAATGTGCTCCGCGATGATCGGCAATTACTTTTCCATCTTCCCGTTTATATTGACAGGCTTTTGATAATTCAATTAACTCATCTGAAGTATTTAAATTTTCGTAATATGACTCAGGAATTTCAATAATATCTCCCTTTTTAGCTAGAAGCTTTTGCTGCAAAAAAGTAGGAAGATCAACCTTGCCCACGAAACAAATTCCTTGCGAATCTTTTCGTGTTGCGGTTGCGAGTCCTTGTTCATCGGCTATTCTACGAACTTCAGGTTTTAAAATATCACCAATTGGGAATAATGCTTTTGAAATTTGTTCCTGACTTAACTGACATAAAAAATAACTCTGATCTTTATTTGGATCGGCACCAGCCAATAATCGATGAACTTTTTCTCCATTTATTTCTATGGTTTCCTTTCGGCAATAATGACCTGTAGCCACATAATCGGCACCAAGTTTTAAGGCCTCATCAATAAAAACATCAAATTTTATTTCACGGTTACACAATACATCAGGATTTGGAGTACGTCCGCGTTCATATTCTGCAAACATATACTCAACCACCCTTTTTCGGTAGTAATCGCTTAAATCTACAGTGTGCAAAGGAATATTCAACTTTTTAGAAACCATTTCGGCAAAAAGCAGGTCATCTTCCCATGTACAATTGCTGGTTAGGGTTACAGAAGCATCATCCCAGTTTTTCATAAACAAGCCAATCACTTCATATCCTTGTTGTTTTAAAAGATACGCAGCAACACTTGAATCCACTCCTCCCGACATGCCTATGACTACTTTTTCCATCGCTAAAATTCCTTTATCAAATCGACTGCAAAGATATCATAATATTTAAAAATTACGAACCCGCCTGCTTACCAATGTCAATTAGTTAAGAAGAAAGAGCCGTGGTCATTGCGAGAGCCTACCCATTTTTTTGGGTATAATGCAGACATGACAACCCCAGTAAAGAGTCACTGCGAAGGAGACCTGAAAGGTCGTTCCGAAAGCTTTCGGAAGTGGCAGTCTTTATAGATTGTTTCACTACCTGCATTCCCTTCAGGCTAAGAAAATGTATATTNNGTCAGGCCTTCGCTCAATACTTTGCATTGAGTATTTCCTTAAATTGACGGCTATGGCCGGCAGGCAGGCGTTCGCAATGACTATAAACGCTTAACTTATTGACATTGGTCTTCCAGCAGGCAGGTTTAGAATCTCGATTTTCTGTATTGTGTATTAAGCTAATTGTTAATAATTATATTATTTAATCGATATTAAATTAACTAATTTTATAAATGCTAATAAACACAACTAATGTCACAACTTACTATATATAAAGCTTCTGCAGGATCAGGCAAAACATTTAAACTTACCGAAGAGTATTTGCAATTAGTATTTAAATATCCCGAAAATTACCGTAGAATTTTAGCTGTAACCTTTACTAATAAGGCCACAGCCGAGATGAAAAACAGAATTTTAAGCGAGTTAAACAAACTAGCCAAAGGTGTTGGATCAGCATATTTACCAGGACTTAAAAACGAATTTAAATTATCCGAAACCGAAATTAAATATAAAGCAGGTCAGATACTTAGCTTATTACTTCACGATTTCTCGAAGTTTTCGGTTAGTACCATCGATAAATTTTTTCAGAAAATCATTCGCTCATTTACCCGGGAAATTGGAATACAACCCGGTTATTCCATCGAGTTAAACCAGAATGAAATTCTATCCAGGGTAGTCGATGAATTATTGTTGAATTTAGATGAGAATAGCGATTTACGAAAATGGTTATCTGATTTGGCATCTGAAAGTATTGAACAGGGAAACAAGTGGGATTTTAAGGATGATATTTTAAAGCTGGCTAAGGAAATTTTTAAAGAGAGTTACAAAGCATTTGATCAGGAACTCATGAACAAGATGAGTGACAAAGAGTTTCTTAAAAATTATTTAAAAGAACTCCAGGAGATCAAGGCAAAATTTGAGAATTCTTTAATGCTTATTGCTGAAAAAGCAATGAAATCTATTCAACATGCAGGATTAAATATTGAAGATTTTAAGTGGGGGAAATCCAGTGTTCCAAATTATTTTAATAAAATACTTAATAAGGATTATGAATTAAAACCCAGAACACTTAACGGTGCTGAAAATTATGATGAATGGTATACGAATAAGAGTCCGAAAAAAGATGAAATAGAAAACCTATTAAATAATGGATTATTTGATTTGCTTGTTGAAGCAGTAACATATCATCAAAAACACTTCGTTCATTATAATTCATCCGTTGAAACTTTAAAATTCATTCATTCATTGGGTATTTTAACCGATATCTCAGCTAAGCTCCGTGAATATTGCGAAGAACAGAATTTGTTTTTAATTTCTGATGCAGCAAAACTCTTACAAATCATTATCGACAATAACGATTCACCATTTATTTACGAAAAAACAGGCGGTATTTACAAGCATTTTATGATTGATGAGTTTCAGGACACATCAAAAACCCAATGGCACAATTTTAAACCACTCATTGGAAACAGTCTGGCTATGGGGAGTAAAAACCTTCTGGTTGGTGATATAAAACAATCTATTTATCGGTGGCGAAACGGAGACTGGAAAATCCTATCAGACGAAGTAGAAAATGATTTTGCACAATTTAATCCAACCACAGAATCATTAAATACCAACTGGCGAAGCAAAAAAAACATTATCGATTATAACAACTCCGTTTTTAGTTATTCAGCAAAAATATTACAAGAGCAGTATAATCAAGAGTTTGCCGAAGGCGAAAAGGATATCAATACATTTGAGAATAAAATAACGGAAGCATACAGCGATGTTTTTCAAAAAGTTCCGGAACAAGCAGCTAAAGATGGTGGATCTATTCATCATGTTTTCATTAACGATAAAGAGTGGAAAGATGAGGTAAAAATCCGTTTACCGAAAATCATTGAAGATTTGCAGGAAAAAGGCTTTCAGCTGAACGATATTGCCATTTTGGTGCGATCAGGAAAAGAAGGTCAGGATATTGCCAATACACTAATCGAATACAAGAATCAGTCAGATTCGAAGTATAAGTTTGATTTTATATCGAACGATTCCCTGTTTCTGGCAAACTCATCATTGGTAAAATTTCTGGTATCAATTCTTGAATTTATGATGAATCCTGAGGATGATATCAACCTTTCGTTTTTAGCATACGAATACAGCAGTTATTTAAAAGCTGAAGAAATTTCAAATGCTGATCTTCATGAACTATTAAGAAATCATTCCAATGAAGAAAAGGGCCAGTGGCTTGAAAAAATCTTTCCCAAAGAATTTATCGATTCTGTTGATCAGATAAAACAATTGCCCGTTTATGAATGCATTGATCGAATAGTACGACTTTTGGGGTTAAACACGATTAAAGCTGAACTGCCCTATTTAAAAGCTTTTTTAGATCTGGTGCTGGCTTTCAGCAAAAAATCAGCTTCTGATATTCATGCCTTTGTAAATTGGTGGAACGAGGAAGGACATAAAAAAACATTATCGGTATCGGAAAATCAGGATGCCATTCGAATTTTAACCATACACAGTTCAAAAGGACTTGAATTTAAAAATGTGATTATTCCCTTTTGCAACTGGAATATTGATCACAAATCAAATCAAACCAATATTTTATGGTGCAAAACTTCGACTGAACCTTTTAATAAGCTGGATTTGATTCCTGTAAAATATTCAAAAAATCTGGCAAACACTGTATTCCAAGCCGATTACCTTGAGGAAAAATTACACGCTTATGTCGATAACCTGAATTTACTTTACGTAGCATTTACCCGTGCCGTGGAAAATCTATTTTGTTTTTCAGAATTCAACGAAAAGGCAAAAAAGATTAGCAATGTTGGAAATCTTCTGTATTTCATGTATGAAAATCACAAGAACTTTCCAACGGGTAATGCACAGGTCGATTTGTCTGAAGGCTGGAATAATCAAAAGCTGACATTTATTAAGGGAGAACTAAAACAGGCAAAAGGCAGGAAGGAAGATATGCCCGACGAATTTGAGTTAAACGGATTCGAGTCATTTGATATAAAAAATAAACTTCGATTGAAATTACACGATAATTCCTTTTTCACAGGACAGGAAAGTACTCCTTTCGAGAAAGTGAACCATGGGAAAGTGATGCATGAGGTTTTCGAAAACATAAAAACAGAGAAAGACATTTCACGAGCTATCGACAAACTTATTTTTGAAGGAAAAATATCGCCCAATGATAAAATGAGAATCAAACAAAAAATCGAAAATATTTTTAAGAACGAACAAGTAAAAAACTGGTTTAGTAACGAGTGGGAAGTTCGTGCAGAAGCTGAAATCATTTTAACAAATGGCAAAACAGCACGCCCCGACAGAGTAATCAGTACTAACGAAAAAACAATTGTAATTGATTATAAATTTGGTGAACCTGCCGGCCGGACAGGCAGGCAAGAAGAAGAAAAACATCATAAACAAGTAAAATCGTACATGGAAATGTTGAGCAAAATGGAAAACAAAACTGTTGAAGGATTTCTTTGGTATGTGGATCTGGATATTATAAAAGCTGTGAGCGATGAGCCATGAGCTAAGAGCAACGAATTTTTAATTATGGATGGCTTGTAGCTGGAAGCTGGCAGCTAATAGCTTTTATCAAATAACATTTAAGTAGAATAAAGAACAAAATTAACAAACAGTACAAAAGCGACATGAACCAATTCCCCTGGGGCCATAACAGAAGATTTAATTCATACAGCGAGTATTTTAAGCGAACGTTTGGAGAACGGGTACAGAAAGTCACCATCGATGCTGGTTTTACATGTCCTAACAGGGATGGATCAAAAGGTCTTGGAGGATGCACCTATTGCAATAACGATGCCTTTAATCCATCGTATTGTGTTCCTGAGAAATCAGTTACACAACAAATAAGTGAAGGTATGGAATTCCACGAGAAGCGTTACCGAAGAGCAAATAAATTCCTGGCATATTTTCAGGCATATTCGAATACCTATGCCCCGCTCGATGAGTTAAAAAAGATTTACAACGAAGCACTAAATATGGATGGAGTGGCAGGACTGGTTATAGGAACACGTCCTGATTGCATTGATGATGAAAAACTAGCCTATTTTCAGGAGCTTGCCGAAAAACATTACATTATTATTGAATATGGAATTGAATCAACCAATAATGAAACCTTAAAAAGAATTAACCGGGGACATACATTTGAGGACACAGTTGAAGCTTTGGAAAAAACCAAAAAGTACGGACTTAAAACCGGGGCACATTTTATTTTCGGATTACCGGGAGAATCGAAAGAGGATATGTTGAGCGAGGTAAAAACGATCTCTTCGCTCCCACTTGATACGATTAAGTTTCATCAGTTACAGATTATTAAAGGAACAGCAATGGAAAAGGAGTATAAAGAACATCCCAAAAATTTCACATTCTTTGAATTGCCCGAGTACATCGATTTTTTTATACGCTTTTTGGAAAGATTAAATCCTGAATTTGTGGTTGAACGATTTGCAGGTGAAGTGCCACCGAGATTTTTAGCTGGTCCGGGTTGGGGATTAATACGAAATGATCAGATCCTGAATAAATTCGAAAAACGACTGGAAGAGTTAGATACATGGCAAGGAAAACTTTTTACAAGATAAAAGATACAAATTATGAGTCATGAAACTCACTTTGAGAACCTTTGCGTTCCCGAAAACTTTCGGGTCTTTGCGAATCTTTGTGTAATAGCTATTACACTAAGCATCACAGAGAAACGCAGAGTCCCACAAAGAATTAAAAGGGAAATATAAGTTATGAACTTGAAATTTGAAAATAAAAAATGGACACATTTTTAAAAAATATTGCAACCGACCTTTATTCCCGATATGGAGAAAAAATCGCTGAGCTTTGCGTAGTTTTTCCGAATCGAAGGGCTAGTTTGTATTTCAAAAAGTATCTTTCGGAGCTAACCGATAAACCAATCTGGGCACCAGCCACAACGACCATTAATGAATTAATGCAGCAAATTTCGGGATTAACAACTGCAGATAACATTAAACTCCTGTTTGAGTTATATCGAATTTACAAGCAAGTTAAAAAGTCGGAAGGAAGCTTTGACGATTTCTATTTCTGGGGCGAGATGATGCTGAACGATTTCGATGATATTGACAAATACCTCGTTAATCCTGAAGATTTGTTTAAAAATCTAAAATCATTAAAAGCGATACAAGATCAGTTCAATTATTTAAGCGAAGAGCAAGTTGAAGCCATAAGGCAGTTCTGGAGTAGCTTCGACCCCGAAAAAAACTCCATTCATCAGGAAGATTTTATAAGTATCTGGAATGTTTTACTCGAGATTTATCAGAAGTTAAATAAGAAGCTGAGCGAACTTGGAATTGCATATGAGGGAATGATATACAGAACTGTTGCTAATAAGATCAAAGGAAACGAAGCCATTGAACTCCCGTATTCACATTTTGTTTTTGCAGGATTTAATGCATTGAACAACTGCGAAAAGCGCTTTTTCGATTACCTGAACAATAACAATATTGCTGATTTTTATTGGGATTATGATCAAAACTATATCAATAACCCACATCATGAGGCAGGATTCTTTTTGCGCGATAATATAAGCAGGTACAAACAACCCATAAGTATTACAAATCAGGATCTTTTCAGATCCTTATCGGAGCCAAAAAATATTGAGATTATATCGGTTCCTTCGGATGTTGCACAGGCAAAAGTAATTACACAAAAGCTGCAGCAATCAAACGAAAGCATTTCCGATTCGCCCAATAAAACGGCCATTGTTTTAGCAGATGAAGATTTATTGGTTCCTGTTTTGCATTCGGTTCCCGACACCATTGATGAGGTAAACATTACCATGGGATATCCTGTAAATAATACTCCTGTGTATAGCTTGATTGAGCATATTATTGAACTTCAAAAAAATGCAAAAGATTCCAAAAACGGGATCACTTTTTATCATAAAAATGTGTTGGCTATTTTAAGTCATCAGTATATAAATTCACAGTTTCCGAAAGAATCAAGAGAGCTATTACAATACATAAAAATCAATAATAAAATTGTAATTACACAGGAAGAGTTAGCCCTTTGCGATTTCTTTAAGATAATCTTTATAAAGATCAATACTTACCTTGAATTATCGGAATACATTTTATCGATTTTACATCAAATCTATAATACATTAAAAAAATCGGGACAGGAAAATACTATTCATACCACATCCTTAGAGAAAGAATACATTTATCATATTTATCTTTCCATTAATCGTGTAAAAGATGTGCTGCAGGAACAACAAGTCGATATTAAAACAGAGACTTATATTCGATTAATTCGTAAGATAATCAGAAATTTAAGGATTCCGTTTACAGGCGAACCCTTATCAGGATTACAAATTATGGGTATTTTGGAAACACGATTGCTCGATTTTGAGAATCTTTACATCACATCGGTAAATGAAGGTATTTTCCCGAAGAATGAAGCTTCCTTGTCGTTTATTCCATATAATTTAAGACGAGGATTTGGCTTGCCCACCATTGAGCATCAGGATGCCATTTACGCCTATTATTTTTACCGTTTGCTGCAGCGGGCAAAGAATGTTACGATAATCTATAATTCCAATTCAGAAGGAATGCAAACAGGCGAAATGAGTCGATTCTTGTATCAGCTGAAATACGAATCGGATTTTAAAATCACTGAAAAAAGCTTGAAATACGATATTAATAGTTCACAAACCAAAGAAATCAGGATTGAAAAATCGGATGCGATTTTGAAAATACTCACAAAGTTTTACTCATCTGAAAATAACAAGAAATACTTGTCGCCAAGTGGTTTGAGTACTTATTTGCGTTGCAGCTTACAGTTTTATTTCAGGTATATTGCCGATTTGCGCGAGCAGGATGAACTAAGTGAAGAAATTGATGCCCCTTTGTTCGGAAATATTCTTCACGAAGCCATGCATCATTTGTACCTCAATTTTATTGGATTAGAAGTAAAACCGGAAGATATAAATATCATTTTAAAAGATAAAGAAAAAGTAGCTACGGCTATTGATCAGGCATTTAAGGATGAATATTTTAAGGCAGACAGCAAGATTATTTATTCGGGCAAAAACATCATTATTCGCGAAATCATTGAAAAATATATTTACCAGGTATTAAAAATTGATGAAAGTCTTGCTCCTTTTGAGATTTTATCGCTGGAAGACAGCTATGAAATTGATGTTCCGATTATCAAAGAAGGAGTTACAGAAAAAATAAAGCTTGGAGGTAAAATTGACCGGGTTGATCAGCACAACAACCAAATCCGAATTATCGATTACAAAACCGGAAGTGATAAGCTGGAGTTTAAAAACATCGAAGCGCTATTTTCAGATAAAAAAGATGATCAGAATAGTGCTGTTTTTCAGACTTTTTTATACTCGAAGTTTTACAAGGAAAACAAAAATCCGACGATACCAATTACTCCCGGGGTTTATTCAGTGCGCAAACTATTCGATAAAGATTTTGATTATCGGATTAAGAATAAAGATACCGGCTTGTTTATCGGTGATTATAATTCAATTGCCGATGATTTTACAGATAAACTTTCGCAATTGATACATGATATTTTCAATCCCGAAATTGCATTTACCCAAACCGAAGAAATCAGGAATTGCGCTTATTGTGCATACAGAAAGATTTGCCATAGGTAGTTTTTTTTGGTGATTGGTGAATAGTGATTTGAAATTTGAAATCTGAAATCTGAAACCTGAAACCTGAAACCCGCCTGCCGGACGGGCAGGTCTGAAATCTGAAATCTAAAACATCCTCCTGATTTTAAAGAGATTAATCTAAAAAAAAGGCATTTTCATTTTCATAATTCTCGATTTTTTCTTAACTTCATATAAAAAAATTAGAGTTTGAATCTTATTAACTTACAAGATTATGACTACAATTAGATTAAAACAATCGACACATAACAAGAATAAAGTAATAAAGCTAATTTTTGGTTTTGATAAAGAATTAATAGATATAGTTAGAAAAGTGCCTGACAGTGCATGGAGTAAAACAATGAATTGCTGGTATATTCCATACAGAACCGACTATAGGAACTTTTTGCTTAAGTTCATTGATGAAAAGCATTTTGTGAAATCTGGCAGAGAAATCAAGAAAATGTCGATTGAAACACCAACGGATGAAAAAATTGAAGTAAAAATCAATAAATCAGAAATCTGGCTAAATCAATTTAAGCAATATTTAGAAAATAAGAGATATAGTAAAAGTACCATTGATAATTACTTATCACATGTAAATCATTTGTTAACTTATTTTAGAGGAGAAAATCCTGAAGATTTAACCAATGAAGATATCAATAAGTATGTTCATGATTATATAATTCGTGGGCAACGTTCATCATCATTTCAAAATGTTGCGGTAAGTGCGCTAAAAAAGTTTTTTAACATTGTACAAAATGTGTATATTGATATTGATGACTTTGAAAGACCAAAAGAGGGAAGAAATTTACCATCTGTTCTTAATCAAAAAGAAGTAAAAAAATTGTTAGATTCTGTAACCAACATAAAACACAGGCTAATTTTATCGATCATTTATTCGTCGGGATTGCGCTTGGGAGAATCAGTAAATATTAAATTAAGTGATCTAGATACCCGTCGAAAATTAATTTTTATTCGTCAGGCAAAAGGGAAAAAAGACAGGTACTCATTGTTGGCAGAAAATATTATTCCTTTATTGAAACTGTATTATACTGTTTACAAACCAAAGGTTTGGTTGTTCGAGAATGAAAAAGGAGGTCAATACAGTGCTGCAAGTGTTCAGAAAATATTTCATAAAGCAAAAGAAAAAGCGAAAATAAAAAGATATGGAGGAGTTCAT
Source organism: Bacteroidales bacterium (assembly GCA_003446015.1). Classification (GTDB taxonomy): domain Bacteria; phylum Bacteroidota; class Bacteroidia; order Bacteroidales; family UBA12077; genus UBA12077. The sequence continues at coordinate 60,647 of DMBU01000101.1, forward strand.
ACCTTACGTCATAGTTTTGCAACTCATTTATTAGATAAAGGTACAGACTTAAGATATATCCAGGAATTGTTAGGACATCGAAGTTCAAAAACCACTGAAATATATACACATGTAACGAAAAGAGATATTGGAAGAATAATTAGTCCGCTCGATCAACTAGATTTTTAAATTTATTAGTTTGCTTTAAGAGGAACACCCACAAAACGAATTGATGATGTCTGAAAAAATTTAATATCTTTGTCTTAAGATGAGAAAAAAAGAATTATTAAATAAGATCAAATTATCTATACATCAGCTTGATTCTGATGCTGAGATTTATTTATATGGTTCAAGAGCCCGTGGAGATAATAAGAAAAATTCTGTTTGGGACTTATTAATTCTTGTTGATCAAAGTAAAATTACAAACCTTATAGAAGATCGATTTAGAGAATACTTATATGATATTGAGTTAGAAATAGGCCAGATTATTTCCGTTTTAATTTATCCTAAATTTTATTGGAATAATAATTTAAAACATTCTCCTCTTTACAAAAATGTCATTCATGATGGAATTCGGCTATGACAAAAGAAGATTATATACAATATAGATTAGAAAGAGCTTATGAAGTTGAATTATTAATAAATAAAATTAAATCGGAGATCATTAGATGGTAAATTATATTTTTCAACTCTTATTCTCAAAGCTGGGTTTTGAGGGCAATTCAAAGCATTTAACAACACCCAGACATAGACAAATAGATGGAACACTATACCACCTACGAACTAGTTATGGGTAATGGCATGAAAAATCTTAAAAATCCCTAGCTCCAAATTTTAAAATGCTTCTCTCCTTTTCACGTGGATAATTATTTTTAACTGGACAAAATATCGCTCTGACAGCTTTTTTCTTTAATGACAGCAATTACATTCAGACAAATATTCTCTCGCTGATACTAATTTCTATCTGGATAAGTAAATCCAGGTAAATAGCAATCTCGGTTTGATTGGTTTTTACATAAATGACATATAATTACATTCTGACAAAAAAACTCGCTCAAGCTATTTTGCTTAATAGATAAAGTCGAGAAGCTTGCTTGATGATTATTTCGTTTAATAATTCTATTATTTTACTCTAATCATCATATTTTAAAATTTGTTTTTCCTTTTGTCACTGCGTGACAAGTCTTCAACGGGTGACACTTTTCCACTGCCGAGACAAAGCATTATAGCGCTCCTTGATACTTTTTTAACGGGTGATATTTATCTGCGGCCGGATAGGTGAAAAATTGCCACAACCCATAACAGGCCATCATAAAAAATGTGAGGGTTTGGCGGTTCGCAATCTTTTTACTACTTTCATACTTTATTAACGGGGGATATAGAAACGCGGCCAGATCTCACACATTTTTATATGGCCAGACCGTTAGCGGTAACAGCTCT
>DMBU01000101.1:62168-74270 GCA_003446015.1 Bacteroidales bacterium
GAACCGTTATGGGTAATGGCACGGAAAATTTCAAAAGCCGCAGCTCCAAATTTTAAAAATGCTTCTCTCCTTTTCGGTGGATAATTTTACACGGTCTGATAAAGTTGTTCATGCTGGATAAAGTATGTTTAAAGAGATAATTGCGAGAAGCTTTATTGGACAATCATTCAGAATATAGATTCTGTTTTATCCAAAAAGAAATATTTTTAAAATTTGTTTTCCTTTTGTCACTTCGTGACAAGTTTCCAACGGGTGACACTTTTCCACTGCCGGGACAAGTCATTCTGGTGCGTTCTGATACTTTTTCAACGGGTGATAATTATCTGCGGTCTGACGGGTGAAAAAATGCCACTCCCCATAACAAGCCATCAGAAAAAAATGCGGGGGTTTGGCAATTCTCAAACTTTATTCCTATCTTCAACCTTTATTAACGGGTGATACCGAAACAGGGCGAAATACCCGCACTTTTTCTATGGCTGAACCGTTAGCAGTAATAAATTTTGAGAAATATGGCTAAAGAACTTATTATTAATTAAATAAATACATTTTATGAGACACTTTTTTATTACAATTATCTTAATTATGTCTTTTTTAATTACAAATGGACAGGAATCTACACATTTAGACTTTAATCACTTTTCGGTAAAGGTTGGATATTCTATTATTCAACATTTGGAACCACAAATTTATGGCGAGAATGTGAATACAAATTCAGCATCAGTTTTAAATGCAACATTGAGTGGATTAGAAACTATGAATGGAATTGACATTAAGTTTCATTACTTTTTTGAAAATAATATTGGTTTTTATTTAGATCTTGGATTTGGTAATTCTGAAAATTTCACTGATTTTGATAATTCAGGAGCATATACATCTTTTAAAACTGCAGCAGACTTTAACAGTCAATCAATCGGAATTGCAGCCAAATTTTCTTCTGAGAAATTGCCTGTAAGGTTAATTTTAGGAACAAGTATTGGAAGATATGGTTATAATATGTCATATACTCCAACAACAGGAGTGAATACTTTATGGTATGATGGTAGTCATGACATCTTAAAACTTGGTATAGAAGCATTAATTGAATTTAACCTTTTCAAAGGAATTAATTTATTCTCGGAAATAAACTACTCTATTCAACCTTGGGTTGATGGTGATGGTTTTGAACTACAGACCAAAGAAGGTGAATATTATGATATTGTCTATAATAGCCCATCAATGGCTGCAATTAGACTGACAGTTGGACTTGGATATAATTTTTAAAAAAGACAAAATTTACAACTGCTAACAGCTGTTCAAATTTAAGGCGGGGTTTTGTAGTTTAGTATAGTTTCTTTACTTTTATGTTTCATTATCAACGGGTGATAATGAAACAGGGCGGCAAACCCGCCCAAAATTTAACAGCGAACCGTTAGCGTGCATTAATAGTGATGGATAGAGACACATTTAAAAATAGATTGGAAACAGCAGGAAAAACTGCAGTTGATTTTGCTCGAAAATTTGTATGGAACAAGTTGTCTGATAATTTAATATTTGTTATTCAACCAAATTCACTCGAAATAAGTGAATATCTTAATGAAACTGAAAAGCAAAATCTTAGAGAAAGAATATCAGAATTAGACGAACAATTGAACCTTGAAGAAGCTATAGACAGGTTATTTTTAAATGAAAAAGTTCCTGTTTGGATTGATTGTTCTGTAATCAAATCCAAGAAAAATCATAGTGTTATTCAGTTGTTGACAAGCCGTAGGTTTCGAACTGATAGTGAATTACATCATCAAAGTGAATTATATCCGCCATTTCATGTAAATATTCAAAATCCTCCGTACTTTGATATTGATTCCAAAGAAAAATTTGAAGCGAATTGGAGATACAAAAAGATACAGTTTGCATGGAATATGTACAAAGCAAAAAGGCGATTGAAAAGAATGCTAAATGAAAAATACCAAAAAGAAAATTATTGGAATGTTTTTGAAGATTATTGTGAAAAGCTTGATAAAGCTGAACAGTTTGAATTATCAAATAATTTAAAAGAAGCTAAAAAATACATTAACGGCTTGACTGATGGTTGGCACGATTATTTAGAAAAAATTAAGCAGATAAAGATTGACCATGAGTCAAGTTTGAAACCAGATGACTTGATTACTTTAAATTATCTCATTAAAGAAGTTGAAAAAAAAATTAACGCACGCTAACAAGCCATCAAAAAAAATTGCGGGGGTTTGGCAATTCTCAAACTTATTGCTATCTTCAAACTTTATTAACGGGTGATACCGAAACNNTTTTTTTATGGCTGAACCGTTAAAAGTAATGGCGCGAGAATTTTTATGAAACCCGATTACACAATTCGTTTTTTACCAAATTGATAAAATTTAGTTATCTGATAAGCCCGAAAAAAATTTGATGTTTAAGGGCTTTTTGTATGTTTAAGACAATACAAAATCCCTGGTTGCCTTTTGATAAAGGTAGCAACCTGAAGTTTTGTGGTTCTCGGATAAGTCATTCAGTATACCTAAACTTAGTTACTTGAATATCCGTGCTTTTTTTGGTGTAGTAAAAAACGAATTGTTGGCCAACGCTCCCTTACTCAATTTTAAAATTCTTAAATCGAGTGAATTTTACCAATGTTCTGTCTTTTTGTTTAGCAAGTATTTTAACTCCTCTCCTCTTATTTTTCTTTTTCAACGGGTGACACCGAAGCAGGGCGGTTTTTGACAGACAAAGCAACTTAAATTGATAATTTATTACAATTCATTTTCTCCTGTGCGCGCCAAAACTTATAACATCGGGTCTTAAAGCATGCGGGGTTTCGTTGTAGTTTGATTAGTTTTCATTATATTTGTTTCAGTGTCAACGGGTGACACTGAAACGCCGCGGCCTCCCGCACGCTGTTAAACCCGAAGACCGTTACAAACCATGCGTTAAAAGAAATTCTGATAACTTCATCTCATTTTGACAAGTAAATAAATCTTGAAACTTCATTATCATTCTGACAGCTTATTCAATTTTGAAAATTCATAGCGATTTGATACTGTTATTAATTCTATTCTTAGCAACTTGACAGTGAATTTATCAGGACAGGTTTGGTAAGTGTGATAGCAAAACAATTTTTTTGCCCACCCGCTTTGCAACCTTACGGTTGCAGTTGTTATTTCTGCCCACCCACATTTAGCACATTTGCTCCGCTGCGCTGCGCAAAAGAGCTAAATTTTGCCTTTTCTTATTTATTATCATACTTTAAGCTTTGATTTTAATAACGAGTTATTCTATTCTAGAATGTCAACTATTTAAAATTTTAGTTTTTCTTTGCTTAAACTCATCATCAGTTATTATTCCTTTTTCTTTTAAATCATGAAGCTTTGTTAATTCTTCTGAAATATCTGTGTTAATCTTAAATTCTGTGCTTCCTGTAGTTGTTGAGAAATTATAATTATTTTTTGAGTGTGCTTGCATATACTCATCTCGACATTTTGTAATTGTATCTTTTAGAAGTTTTGGTTTTTCAACAATTAATTGAAATGTTGAACCTCCTGTAGCTGCTGTTTGAATTTGGACATGTCCATAGTTAAGAATACGTCCTATTAGTGGTTGATTATATGTTATATTGTTAATTTTATCCAAAGGACTTTCTTTTGAATTAATTGAAAAAACACCACCTTCAGCAATTACCCTTAAATTAGTCACAATCCAAATATCTTTTTTTCGTTCGACAATCTTATAAATTAACCAAAGGATAGTCAGACCTGCTCCGATTAGATAATAAGTTCCATATTCTGATAATTGCCCCATCAGAGCAAAGAATAATAAGATTGTAGCCAAAAAAAATGGAGCTACTAAGGCAAACCAATGCTTACTTAGAGTCAAAATTACTCTTTCATTTGTACGAATTTCTGTTTTCATTTTTACTGATTGTTTATTTAACTTTCCGCTAATGAGTTTGTATTCTGATATTGTTATTTCATATATTTTTAATTAAATTTATTTGATTATGTGAATGTACAACTTTTCAATAAAAAAACTCAAACCAAATTTCGATTATTAAATAACCATTTATTAACAAGTTCTTTCAAAAATCATTAATTTAGGTTTCCTAAACAGTTAAAGAAAATGAGTTTATTCCAGACTTCCGTAGTAAAAAAATACCTGAGTGACTTAAACGCTGAGCTAATAGACAAAAAATACAACAATAAGGTGGTAAATCCTAAACCACTGAAAATAATTAAAATGTTTTTTTCTTAATTTTTTTTATATCTTGCATATTAAATTTTATATAATCTTATGACCGGATCAATTAACAAAGATAAAATTATTGACTTTATATTTGATGAACTGCCGCTTGAAGAAGTATCTTTGGTTGTTGATGCAATAATCTCAAATGAGAGTTTGAAAAAAACATACGAAGAAGAAAAAGAAAAGATACTTACACATTGTTATGTTGATAATGCATTATCCCCAGACAAACGAATTGAATTTGAAGACAGGTTAAAAACGGATAAACAATTACCTAAAGAAGTTAAGCTGCAAAAAGAAATAAACAGTTCTATAGAAAATCTAAATCTGAAAGAAACACTTGACCAAGCATACGAGAGTTATATATCCCGAAAAGAGCATAGTATCTCTACAGCGGTTCGAACATATTCTATAAATATAAACCTTAAAAACTGGCTAATAGCTGCATCAATTGCATTATTGTTCATTGTTGGTGGTGGAATAACTTATCATTTTCAAACCAGAGATTCATTGGAAAACAGGTTGTATGCATCATATTATGAGCCATTCAACAAAATAGATAATTATGTTACAAATAGTAGTGGTTTAAATTTAGCGCAACAAAAGTATTTGAAAGGTGATTATATGAATGCATTTTTGCTTTTTGATAAATTACCTGCATCGCTAACAATTGAATCGGAAAAGCATTTTTACAAAGGTTTATCTTTAATGGAACTTGACCGATTTGATAAAGCAATTGAAAATTTTGAGTATTTGTTTGAATGTAAAGATTACTTTGAAGGAGCACCTCAGGTTTATTGGTATCTGGCTCTTTGCCATTTAAAGTTGGGTAACAACCAGAAAGCTATAGAATTGTTTGAAACAATTGTTAAAACCAATGGATATAATTACAGGAAAGCAAAACGTATTCTAAAAAAACTTGGTTAACCGTTTTCTTGTCTTAAGTATCACAATAATTAAAATTATAAAACAACTTAAAAACACTGCTCTTTTTAGAAAATAATTGTGATATAATGGAGTATTGTTTCCGATAATTACTAATCCTGCCCAAAAGCGTGGTGGCGCAGTGTACGAAATACTCTCTTCAATATATTTTAATTTGGCAAGCCTTAGTGCTTCATCTTTTCGCATCCCCTTGAATAAATTACCATAAAAATATTTTGAAATTTTAATCGAAGGCTCATAAGATGCTAACCATAACGACATAATAACCGTCTTGCTATCTGCATTAATAAAACTTCTTCCGATACTCAACACGCCTTCTCCTTTTGAAAGTTTTCCTGAGCCGGAATAACATGAAGCTAATATAACCAAACGAGCATTTAATTGCATATTAGATACTTCCCATGCATATAGGGAACCATCGTCTGTAGTATCAGTTAATGAAAGCACTAATTTCGAATTAGCAGGATTAAGTGTATCTTCAAAGCCATGTGCATAAAAATGGATGATATCATATTGATTACCATATTTTTTAAACCTGTTTTTTGTAGCACGATTTCCTGTTAAAGATTTCCCGAAAGTTAATAACGAAAGTCTTCTTACTTGCTTTAACCCCAAGGGCAAATATCGTAACGAATCTTTTGAGTTTTTATAATCCGGAGCAATTCCTAAAAATTTAGGCGCACCCCTATACTCCTGTTTTAAGCTGTTTGTGTAAAGAGTAGCCGAATAAGAATAACTAATAGCATATTTCCGTATTAAATAAGATTCTTTTCTGTAATCAGGGATATCACTTTCTTTGTAAGGCTTGTCAATAAGTGCATCAAAAGAAATTTGTTGCAGTTCATCATCGGGAATTATGAGCAGGTTTTTATTTTGTAATAAATGTTCGAAGGGATAAATGAGTTTTTTATACAGCTTATATGCTGCATCTCGATAATCATAATAGTTCGATGAATGGTCTTGGTGCAAAACTGTTTTGTAAAAATCAAGGTTTGTATAAAACGCACTGTCAGCATCTTGTTTTAATAGTAAAAATGTATCTTGAGTAATAATAAAAGTATAAAGTGCGCTGTCTCCCAAGACATATTCCAATATAGCTTCTTTTTTATCCATTTCTTTTTGCAATTGCTCAACACTTACCACTTTATTACTATATTTTTGTTTGTAATATACAGGATAATTTTCTTCTACTTCTTCAATAAGTTTTTCTAATTTTTGTGTTAACCCAAATAGTTCTTCATTCCAACTACTAATCTTAAAATTATTAGGATTTGCTAATTTACTTTCTTCTTCAATTTGCATCCTTAAACCGCTAATCTGTTCTTTTATATTACGTTCGTTATCGCTTATACTATCAGGTACTCCGGCAATTCCTCTGGACATTTCTTCATTCTTCAATTCCCTTAATACTGCATATTTACTAAGTTCGGCGTACTTAAATTCTATTTCTGCATACTTAATATTACCCGAAATTTCATACAGCGAATTTGAAATGCCTATTATTAATAAGTATGTTTCATGTTCTTTTGCTGCCAGTTGAAGTTTAGAACTCTCGTATATATAGCTGGTTCTTAACTGGTCGATAAAACCAACGGCAAGTTCCAGTGTTGAAAGGGCAGCTTTAAGGTTTTTTCCCTTATCTTCATGTTCGGCTAACTTTTCAAAGGCTTGGGCTTTAGCTTTTAAAATATCCAGTAAATCTAAATCGGGAAATACCTTCGGGCTGGGATTACGATATATTAAACTGTCATCAAAACTGTTTATTTTAGATATTAAAGATTTTTGGTAATAATCTAACGCCTGTTTGTAGTTTTTTGTTTGATAATATAAATTGCCCATATGCATTAAACAATATGATGTATATGGATGCCTATATCCAAATGTATTGTAGAAGATATTATTGGCTTTCCCAAATAATTTCTCAGCTTTTAAATATTCTTTTGTTTTGGAATAAAAAACAGCATAATTCATATATGCCATTGCAGTCATATAATGAGATTCACCAAAATCATTCACATAAGAGTCAATAGCTTTTTTAAAATAATAATCTGCATCTTTTAATTTGTTTAGTTTACTGTAAACTAATCCACAATTATAGTAGGTTTCTCCAATTCCGTCAAGTTGGTTTTCTTCGGCAATTTGTATGCTTTGTAAATAATTTTTCTCAGCAATATCATATTTCTCTAATTTATAATAGGCATATCCCTGATTATGATAATTATTAGCAATACGGCGATATTTATCTTTATCTTCACTTTTTTCAAGGATTGACAGGGTACTTTCGTAATAAAAAATAGCTTTTAAATAATCTCCTGTTAAAGAATAAACGTTCGCAACATTATCATTGATTAATGATAAAATATATTTATCCGATGTATTTTCTAATGCCTTTTTATAGAAATCAATTGCTTTATGTAAATCGCCTTTCTGTTTATAAACTAATCCCATTCTGTTAAAAACTTTGAAATACTCAGGATTTATATCATTAGGGATTTTCCTTTTCAATAAAATAATTTTATTTAAATCATCTATAGCATTATTATAATCTCCATTTGCATAAAAAACCTTAGTACTATCGTAAAGAATTTTTATATAATTAGTGTCGGGCATTTGTTGAGCTGATAATTTTGTCAAATTAGAAACAGCACAAACAGATAATACAACAATAATTTTGAATGCCAGTGAATTAAAGTGAGTTTTAAAAGAATTCATTATATTTCGAAAATGTTCTTTAGTTAGAACAAAAATAAATTTAATTGTTTAATTAAAAATTTAAAATCATGAAAACATTAAGAAAAAGAAAAGAAAAGAAATTAGTAAAAGAATTCAGTATCCTTAAAGTAAAAGAATTATTGCAAATCAGGGGCGGTGAAGGTACTCCAACTCAAAAAGATAATGATTTTGACTAATCAAACTGCTTATTTGAGTTAGCCTGCATATTTGATCGGATCATTTAAAAGAGTTTAACTATCTGCTTAAGCTAAAAGCAAACAGTTGCTGAATAAAATCAGACAGACGTTGGTAGTTTGTCTGATTTTTTTTACTTTTTAACACAATAAAATTTTCTAATTGTTGTTTTTAAAAATAATTTACTAATTTCATTTTCGGAATTTTTACAAAAATTCTATTTATTTAACCTAAACCTACCTTAAGAAACTATAATATTTTTTTGAAAAACTTGTTTGTTCTTGTAGCAAACGATGATTGTTGCTTATAAATACAAGAGTAACGGTCATAAACTAATGAGTAATGATAAAAAATACATGAGTAGTGGGAATAAACAGAAAAGCAACGTTCAGAATCCCATGAGTAATTTAAATAATCTCATGAGTAAAACAAATAATTCCATGCGTAACCTAAATAAATACATAAGTAACTTAAAGAAAATGAAAGGGGCTTTAATTAAGCCTTATTGTTTAATTTAAAATCAAATTAATTATGTCAACAAGAGAAAGAGTTACCGAAATGGCAACCTTAGAACGCTACAGAGTAGCATTGGAAAATGTAGAAACGCAATCAGAGATTGCAACAATCATGGCAGAATTCGGATACGATGCTGCTTTAATCGAAAATGGTAAGCAATTGTTTACTAAAACTCGTCAAGTCTACGACTTGAATGTTAAAGAAGATGATGAAACATCTCAAGCTTACAGTAATTTCATGTCGAAACGTAATTTACTGGAAGATGCTTATTCACTACACAGAAAGAAAGCTAAAGTAATATTCAGGAAAGACCTTGAAATATTGAAACGTCTTGCTTTGGATGGAACTATTCCAAGAGCGTATGTAAGTTGGTTGGAAACAGCAAAGAAATTCTATACAGAAGTGCTTGCTGATACAGAATTGCAAACTAAACTTAGTCGTCTGAAAATTACAACAGAAGATTTAAACGCAGCCAACACTTTGATAAGTGAATTGGAAACTGCTCGGGCAGAATACATGAAAGAGAAAGGGGAATCACAAGACGCAACAAAGCAAAAGGACACTATTTTTGCTCAACTTGATGATTGGATGAGTGAATTTTATGCAGTAGCAAGAATAGCATTGGAAGATAATATTCAATTATTAGAAGCATTAGGAGTAATTGTAAGAAACTAATAATCCCAACCCAATTACAAACACTTTGGTAAGCCTGCGAAAATCCAGCGCACATCCAAAGGCTTACCAAAAAGTTTGTCATCCAACCCAATTTTGCCGTGTCCGGCAATAATATTTGCCCTCTCAAAAAAAATTGTTTAGCATTTCATGGATAGTTAAACTACCAAATTGACAAGCAGGGGTACTTACATGCACGGTTTGTAACATCGGGTCTTAAAGCATGCGGGGTGTAGTAAAAGTTTGACAATTTTTTCTATATTTGTTTCAATGTCAACGGGTGACATTGAAACGCGGCGCGCTCCCGCCCGCTTCAAACCCGAAGACCGTTACCACACATTTTAGAGCAAAAATTAAGCAAAAACTCTTTTTTAATCTTAAATCAAATCAATTTATGCAAAATCGAATGAAATTTAATGGACAGTTTGATAAATTTGTATTTCTTTTAATTCCTCTATTAATCATTGGATACACTTTTTCAAATTGTAAAGGTAAATCACAAAATGATAAATCAGTTATTTCTGATAAAAACATTAGCATGAAGAGTGACAGTTCCAGTTTGTTAATTTCAAATTTACCTTCTGTAATATTTTTTACGCCTAATTCTTATGAATTTGATTCAATTGTTAATTCTGAAAATTCAGATGGAATTTATGAAATTGATTCTGATTTTAATTATTACGCCAATAATATTTTAGAATTATATAAGGATTCATCCCTAACAGTTCAAATGACAAATAAGAAATATTTCAAATTTAATGGAATGCTAATTGATAAGTCCAAACTTGATTATTCTTATGGTATTTTGCTTATTGATAAAAATGGTTATAAAGTTGAAACGGGAGTTTATACTGACATTGATATACTAACTTTTATAAAAGAGTTTTTTAATGAAACTGAATAAACATAGTATTTTCACAAGCGTAGCTGATTGTTCAGAATTTAAAAAGAAAGTGAATAATCTTATTGACCAAAAAAGTAAAGGTAATAGCTTGACTCACCTGAAAAATATACTCTTTTTTCGCGAAGACATTTTTGGTTTCATTGAAAATGACAAGTTTATGCTTTGGCAATATTCTTGGTTTTGGACTGGACTATTTTATCCGATAGTGAAAGGTGAAATCATAAGTAATGAAGAAAAATACTATGTTAAAATGGAAGCGAAACTTAATTTATTAGGAAATGTATTTTGTTTTTTATTAATCGGAATGGTGTTTTGGGCTATGACAAGTATGGTGCATTTGAGACTTGATAATTATTCCTTGACACAAATAGCTTTAAGTTTATTGGGTGTTTCTCCATGGATAATTGCTCTGTACTTGATAGTTAGACATAATAAAATTAAGTTTCTAAAACAGTTAATGTTAAAATTAAATTTAAAAAACGTGTGGTAACATCGGGTCTTAAAGCATGCGGGGTGTAGTAAAAGTTTGACAATTTTTGCTATATTTGTTTCAATGTCAACGGGTGACATTGAAACAGGGCGGCAAACCCGCACAGCTTTAAACCCGAAGAACGTTATAAAACATGGTTGTTTTAGCGCAAGGATTGAAAAGGAGTAAATAAAATTGTATTTTTGTAAAAAAAGAAGTTATGAATATTCAAGCAGAAAAGATAGAGTTAATGAAAATGATACTTGAAACCGATAATCCAAGTATTCTCACATCAATAAAGAAAATGCTAAAAAGAGCATCAAGTAAAGACTTTTGGGATACTTTGCCACAATCTCAACGCGAAGAAATTTTGAAAGGAATTGAAGAAATCGAAAACGGAGAAATAGTAGATTACGAAGATTTTATCAAGAAACATAAGTAATGAGTAGAAAAATTGTCCTTTCAAAAAGAGCATCCAGAAATTTAGAAAAGCTGCTTGAATATCTGGAGAACAAATGGTCAAAAAGAGTAAAAGACAATTTTATTAAGAAATTGGATAAGGCTTTAAATATTTTGAAAGATAAGCCAGAAACTTCTCCTAAATCTGAAGTTATAAAAGGTCTTCATCGGAATGTGATAACAAAACAAACTACTGTTTATTACAAGTTTAACAGCAAGAAACTTTATATAGTAACAATCTTTGATACTCGACAAGATCCAACTAAGTTGAAAAAAGAAACAGAATAACAACCACGTTTTATAACACGCAATCACTAAACATGCGGGGGTTTGGTAGTTTGCTGACTAAATATTATATTCGTTAGGTTATTCAACGGTGGATAATGAAACAAGGCGAAAACCCGCACGCTTTAGTATTGCGGGAACGTTATGGGTAATGGCACGGANNACCGTTAGCGGTAACAGCTCTTCAAATTTTATTTTAGCTCCATAATTTTTATAAGCTTTTTTTTTTCAACGAGTTGAAAAAACAAAGCTGTGTGACAATTTTATAACCGGGGACAGGAACTCTGGGCAGATTTTCCAAAAAAAAGCCTGTTTTTGACAAGTAAATCTATTGATAAGAAAATGTTCTACAATCCAAATACATTTTTTAAAAAAATTATTGCCCTCGCTCCTAATTTTGAAAATGCTTTTTTTGCTCGTTTTTAGAGCATATAATCGTTAATTAACATCCTTAACGGGTGATAATGAACCAAGGCGAAATTTGGCAAAAAAAGCGAGTCTTTGACAAGACTTTTCGTGTTTAATTGGGAATTTGCAATTAAGCACATTATTTTCAAAATTAGTTTCCCCTTTAGAAATTCCATTGACAAGTTCAATGAAATTTATTTCGCGTGCTTGCCCTGATAATTATCTTCTTCGTTGCAACTTCTTCAACGGGTGATAAAGAAACAAGGCGTTGATTGGCGAAATCAGCTGCAACCGCTAACAAGCCATCAAA
>DMBU01000001.1 GCA_003446015.1 Bacteroidales bacterium
GATATTTTAAAAATCACCCAGGATAGCACCAGGATTTATGTGAACGATACGGTTAATGCAAAAGGCAAGGTTGGTGGATTTGCGGTGAGTGGCCGCAGCCCTTCCAAAAGTGCAAGTACAGATATCTTATTTGTTACGGCAGATAGTACAAGAATCTTTGTAAACGATGATCCTACAGTTAAAGGTAAAGTTGGAGGTTTTGCTGTAAGCGGCCGAAGCCCGTCAAAAGGTGTAACCAATGATTATTTGCAAGTTACAAGAGATAGCACAAGAGTTTATGTAACCGAGTCAACAGCAAAAGGCAAAGTAGGCGGTTTTGCTGTAAGTGGGAGAAGCCCTAGTAAAGGAACAAGCCAACATATGTTTGTAACTACAACAGATAGTACCAGAATTTTCACACAAGATACCGTCGGAGGTTTTGGTGTGAGAGACATAACTGGAGGAACCTCAACTAGTTATTTGCAATTATCTCCCTTGAACTATTTTATAGGACACGAAAGCGGTGAACTGGTAGAGCAAGATGCATTAAATCCTGGTATGGGAAAATACAATACTTTTTTTGGTTATAAGGCCGGTCAAAACACGGTCAACGGATTTAAAAATATCTTTCTTGGTTACAAAGCCGGAAACGGGAATGTGGGTGGAGGTTGGAATATATTTATTGGAAATGAGGCAGGTTATAGTTCAACAGGTGGCCTATCTAATATTTTTATTGGCGATCAGGCAGGTTATAACTTTGCAAATGGAGTTCAAAATGTTTTTATAGGAAATGAAGCAGGATATTCAAGTAGCGTGAGCGTTTATAATAATTTATTTGTTGGAAATGGTGCAGGTAGAAACAATGTATCCGGAAATTATAATACATATATTGGAATAAGTTCTGGTAGAAATACTACAGGTAGTGATAATGCATTTGTAGGTAATTTAACAGGATTTAGCAATACAGGATCGCAAAATACTTACATTGGTGCAGAAAGTGGCATTTATACATCTGTTGGAAACAAAAATGTATATGTCGGTTACAGAGCTGGTTACAGATCTTATGGTACACGTAATGTATTTGTTGGTACTAATGCTAATAATACTAATTTTAGTAGTGTAAATTATAACAATTGTATTGCAATTGGCGATAGTGTAATTGTTACAGGACATAATCAAATTAGAATTGGAAATAGCGAAGCTGCTTCATTTTATGCACAAGGGATATATAATTCAACTACTGGAAGTGCAGCAAATATGTATATTGCATCGAATGGTAGAATATATGTAAATACATCATCAAAAAGATATAAAAAGGATATTACTCCTTTAGAAATTAATACTTCAAATATTTACAAATTAAATCCGGTTTCATATACCAGCTTAAGTGACAACAAACGTTACTTTGGTTTAATTGCTGAGGAAGTAGCAGATGTAATTCCTGAACTAGCCGAATTTGCTATTGAAAAAAATGTTGTTCCCGGCAGTAGCTCTGAGGAATTAATTCCTAATGCTGTGCACTACCCAATACTTTCAGTTTTATTGTTGAAAGAGGTTCAGAAACACGAAGCAACTATCAACCATCAACAAGAGCTTATAGATGTTCTAAAGAATCAGAACCTTGAATTAAAAGATAGGTTAACGAGGCTTGAAGAATTAGTTAATAAACTGAATAAATAATCTAGGTATGTACATCTTAGTCTAAAAATTGGATTGATGATTAAACATATTTAAAGCTAAAAGTGTTTATCAAATATGCTTTTCAAGTTATGTGAATTTTAACCTAAATTTTTTATTATGAAAAAAGCACTGGTTTTATTTTATCTATTATTGATAATTGCAAATGTATTAATTGCCCAGGTTCCTGGTAAATTTAACTATCAGGCGGTTATTCGAAACGATGCCGGCGAGTTAATTACCGGACAAAATGTTGATGTTCAGATATCAATTCTTAATAATTCCCCGGGAGGTGTTTTACTCTATCAGGAATCACATAGTAAATCAACAAACGCATATGGAATTGTTAATTTAGTTATAGGTGATGGAACAGATAAAACAGGTGATCTTTTACAAATTAATTGGGGACTGGGTGATAAATATCTTAAAGTAGAAGTTGATGCCGGATCAGGACTTACAAATATAGGCACTGTTCAATTACTATCAGTTCCATATTCATTATTTGCTGAGAATGCTGAGAATGCGGATTCAGCAAGAGTAGCAAGTATGGCATATTCAGCAAATATGGCTGATGTTCTTGGATCAAATGGAGTATATTCTACAAACACTGATACGCTGTTTGTTGTAAAAGATCATTCCGGGAATGTAGTTTTTGCAGTATTCCCTGACGGTGCTCAGGTAATTGTAAACGAAGCAGCCAAAGGTAAGGTTGGAGGTTTTGCAGTTAGTGGTCGTAGCCCTTCAAAAGCAGTTGATGTTGATATTTTAAAAATCACCCAGGATAGCACCAGGATTTATGTGAACGATACGGTTAATGCAAAAGGCAAGGTTGGTGGGTTTGCAGTGAGTGGCCGCAGCCCCTCCAAAAGTGCAAGTACCGATATCTTATTTGTTACAGCAGATAGTACAAGAATCTTTGTGAACGATGACCCCACAGCTAAAGGTAAAGTCGGAGGTTTTGCAGTAAGCGGACGAAGTCCAAGTAAGTCGGTTACCAATAGTTATCTGCAGGTTTTCCCAGACAGTACTCGAATATTTGTAAAAGACTCGGTTGCAGGATTTGGAATTGCAAATATTGATGGGGGGTCTTCAGAAAACTTCCTTAATTTAAATAAACAAAATTATTTTATTGGACATCAAACTGGTGGTAATAATCTCGTTGGTACCTATAACAGTTTAATAGGATATCAGGCTGGTTACACGAATTCATCAGGCTCAAATAATATATTCTTCGGTTATAAAGCAGGTTATTCAAATGTTACCGGAGGAAATAATGTTTTTATTGGAACCGAAAGTGGATACTCAAATCAATACACGTATCAAAGCACATATGTTGGTTATAGAAGCGGATATGAATTAACCGGATCTGGTAATACGGCATTAGGTTCAATGGCTGGTGAAAATGCCGGAGGAGGTAATAATACCTTTATTGGTACTTCAGCAGGGCGTATTGCCACAGGAGGTAACAATACATTTGTAGGAAATGGTGCTGGCTATGGTTTTCCGACTGAAAATACAGGTATTAGAAATACATATATAGGTCAGGCAGTAGGTGCTAAAACTACTACCGGAAGCAATAATGTTATGCTTGGGTTTAATACAGGATATTTAAATTACGAGGGTTCAAATAACACTTTTATAGGTTATGATGCAGGACATAATATTCACGAAGGTTCTGGAAATATTTTTATTGGATATAATGCCGGGCAAAGTCAGGATGGTGTCTCTGATAGATTATTTATTTCTAATTGGAATGATTTAACACCTCTTATTTATGGTAATTTTAGTACCGATGAAGTAACTATTTATGGAACCTTATATGCAACTATTTATGGAGCTTCAGATTTGAATTTAAAGACTGATTTGGTTAAAGTACAGTCAGGATTAAACCTTTTATCAGGATTAACTGCTTACTTTTTTAAATGGAATGATTTTGCAAAAGAAGAATTTGATTTTTCTGATGAAGAGCAAATTGGAGTTTTAGCTCAAGATGTTGAAAAGGTTCTACCTCAATTAGTTAATACCAATTCAAAAGGATATAAAGCTGTAGATTATTCAAAATTAACACCTGTACTTATTGAAGCCATCAAAGAACAACAAACCCAAATAGAAAAATTAGAATCTGAAAATAAAGATTTACAGCAAAGATTAAAGAAGCTCGAAGATTTAATGTTAAAATAGATAACTAACACTTCAAATATATGAAAAAGCAAATTTACCTGATCTTAAGCATTGTTTTATTTGCTCAGGTCATAGTTGCACAGGTTCCTGGAAGGTTTAACTATCAGGCGGTTATTCGAAACGACGCAGGTGAGTTAATTACTGAACAAAATGTTGATGTTCAGGTATCAATTCTTAATAATTTCTCTGATGGTGCTTTACTCTACCAGGAATCGCACAGCAAATCTACAAACGCATACGGCATCGTTAATTTAGTTATTGGTGATGGAACTGATAAAACGGGTGATCTTTTACAAATTAATTGGGGACAGAGTGATAAATATCTTAAGATATTAGTAGATGCCGGATCAGGGCCAATAAATATGGGAACTGTTCAGTTACTTTCTGTTCCATATTCTATATTTGCTGAAACGGCCGACTCAGCCGGGGTTGCAGGAATGGCATATACGGCAAATATGGCCGATGTTCTTGGATCGAGTGGTGTTTACTCAACAAATACTGATACTTTATTTGTTGTAAAAGATCATTCCGGGAATGTGGTGTTTGCAGTATTTCCGGATGGTGCTCAGGTAATTGTAAACGAAGCTGCCAAAGGTAAAGTAGGAGGTTTTGCCGTAAGTGGTCGAAGCCCTTCAAAAGCAGTTGATATTGATATTATGAAAATTACTCAGGACAGTACAAGGATTTATGTGAATGACACTGTAAATGCAAAAGGTAAAGTAGGAGGTTTTGCTGTTAGTGGTCGAAGTCCTTCAAAGAGTTTAAATGCCGACCTGCTATTTATTACTGCTGATAGTACTCGGGTGTATGTTAATGAAAACACAGGAACAAAAGGTAAAGTTGGAGGATTTGCAGTTAGTGGCAGAAGTCCGTCGAAAGGTACAACTCAACCCATGTTCTTTACAACGTTTGATAGTACCAGGATATTTACGAATGATACCATTAGTGGTTTTGGTATTCGGGATAACAGTAAAGGTACAGCAACCAGTTATATGCAATTAACTCCATTGAACTATTTTATTGGGCATAGAGCAGGAGAATCAATAACAACAGGAAGATATAATACCTTTATTGGATATGAAACGGGATCAAAATCAACCTGGGGTAATGGTAACATGTTTATTGGTTTTAATGCGGGTCATGAAAACGTGGATGGAGCATTAAATGTATTTATTGGGAATGAAGTTGGTTATAATTTTACAGGAGTCGATGATGGAGAAGAAAATGTTTTTATTGGGAATAAAGCTGGGAGAAATGTAACAACCGTTGCAAATTCAGTTTTTATTGGAACACAATCAGGATTAAACTGTTCTAATTTAACTTATAGCAATACCTTTATTGGTGATAGGACTGGTGCTAATGGAAATCCAAAAAATCTCAATACGTTTATTGGTGCCTCCTCCGGGTTTCATTCAAGTGGAGAATACAATACCTATATAGGTGCGTATGCAGGGAGTGCTAATTATACAGGTAGTAATAATGTTTTTATTGGTTATCAGGCGGGGTTTTTAGAATCAGGTTCAAATAAATTGTATATTGCTAACAATAGTGCTACAACACTTATTTATGGAGATTTTACTGCCGAGGAAGTGACTATAAATGGTGATCTTTATGCAAATCTTATAACTCCTTCCGACTTTAATTTAAAACAGAACTTTACTGAAATTAAATCGGGTTTAAAATTAATATCAGCCCTTACCGGATATTATTTTAATTGGAACGATATTGCCAAAGAAGAATTTAATTATTCTGATAATGAACAAATTGGTATTGTTGCTCAAGATGTTGAGAAAGTATTACCTCAATTAATCGTTACTAATTCGAAAGGTTATAAAGCAGTTGATTATACTAAGCTTTCTCCGGTTATTATTCAAGCAATTAAAGAGCAACAAACTCAAATTGAAGAGTTGAGAGCTGAAAATGAGATTCTGAAACAGAAACTAAATGAAATTATTGAAAAAATGAATACTAAATAAATAAAACACATATATAACTATATATGTTTTGAAATATAAGAAATAAGCGTTAATTTTCTTTTCCATTTAATAAATAGAATTATGAAAAGATTAACGCTTTTTTTATTTATTCTGCTTGCAATAAATAATGTTTTAACCTTAGCACAAGCACCCGAAAGTTTAAATTATCAGGCAGTAATTAGAGATAGTAACGGTGAGCTTATCCTTAATAAGGAAGTAGATATTCGTATTACAATCATTGATAATTCCATTGGAGGTACGACGCTTTATCAAGAGAGTCATATTGCAAATACCAACGATTTTGGTTTGGTAAATTTGAAAATTGGCGATGGGAATACTAACCAGGGCAATTTTACGGATATTAACTGGGGAACAACCCCCAAGTTTTTGAAAGTTGAAATTGATGCAGGAAATGGTTTTGTGAATTTAGGAACCGTGCAGTTTGTTTCAGTGCCATATGCATTGTATTCAAACCTTACTGATTATGCAAATACTGCGGGTACAGCAGCTAATGCAGATATTGCCAATTTTGCTGATTCAGCGAGAGTGGCCGGGATGGCATTTACCGCAGGAATTGCGGATGCTCTGGGATCAGAGATTGTTTATTCAACAAGTACCGATACCTTATTTGTAGTAAAAGATCATACAGGAAATGTAGTTTTTGCAGTATTCCCTGATGGAGCTCAGATTATTGTAAATGAAGCTGCCAAAGGTAAGGTTGGTGGTTTTGCAGTAAGCGGCCGCAGTCCTTCGAAAGCAGGAGATGTTAATATTTTAAAAATTACAGCCGATAGCACCCGTATTTATGTAAACGATACGGTTACTGCTAAAGGGAAGGTTGGAGGATTTGCCGTTAGTGGAAGAAGTCCTTCAAAAGGTACTAATGCTGAAATGCTCTTTGTAAATGCAGATAGCACCAGGGTTTATGTAAACGATGATCCGCTTGCTAAAGGCAAAGTCGGAGGTTTTGCTGTAAGTGGACGAAGCCCTTCCAAATCAACTACCAGCAACTTTCTTGATTTAACTTCTGAAAACTACTTTATTGGACATCAAAGTGGAGCTAATATTACTACAGGAACGTTAAATTCTACCTTGGGTTATGAAAGTGGTTTGGGACTTACCGAAGGAAGTTATAACTCTTTTATTGGATACCAAAGTGGATATTCTACTACATCTGGAGATGGCAATTTATTTTTAGGTTATCAATCAGGTTTTTACAATACACTTGGAGGCTACAATACATTTGTAGGATATTTATCAGGATCAAATAATACTGAAGGATTATTAAATACTTTTCTTGGAAGTTATAGTGGATTTAGTAACACGGATGGCTTTAACAACACTTTTGTAGGGTATAATTCCGGATATTCTAATTCTACCGGAATAAATAATACATTTATTGGAACCGAACCCGGATTTAGTAATGTAAATGGTAATTCAAATATTTTTGTAGGTAATAAAGCCGGATATAACAATATAGATGGAAATAAAAATGTATTCATTGGTGATAACGTTGGAATGCTCAACAATCCTGGAGATTATAATGTATTAATGGGCTACCAAAGTGGTTATTCAATTAATGGAGGGTATGCTAATGTGAGTATAGGTTATCAAAGTGGATATATGATATCATCGGGTTATAATAATGTTGTTCTAGGAACACTGGCAGCATATAATCTTAATACAGGAGTTGATAACGTGATGATAGGAGATAGTGCCGGTTTTAGGGCTACAACTGCTAAAGAAAACATTTTTATAGGTTCAGTTGCTGGTCGAAAAAGCCTTGCAGCTCAAAGAAATATTTTTATTGGATGGGGATGTGGATATTCAAATGTAAATTATAACGATAATGTTTATATGGGTAATAGAGCCGGGTATAAAAATAATGGCGGTGCAAATGTATTCATCGGGAATAATACTGGCTACAATATGACCTTTGGACTCAATAATGTTTTTATAGGAAATGGTGCTGGAAAAGGATCGGTTGACGGACAGAATAATGTTATCATTGGGTCTGTAGCTGGTGGAAATGGTGATTTTGGAAATAAAAATGTAATCATTGGTGATTTTGCCGGCTCATATGCAGCAGGAGATTCTTGTGTTTTTATTGGATATAGTGCAGGTTACAATGAAACGGGGTCTCAAAAAATGCATATTGCCAATAATTCAACAAAAACATTAATTTATGGTGAATTTGATAATTCTCAGGTTGTTATAAATGGAGTAGCAGCTAACAATCCTCTCGACCGAACTTTATTTGTTAATGGAAGTGCCGGAGGAACAACTGCATGGATCAATGATAGTGATGTTAGACTAAAAAAGAATATCTCCACCATTTCAGATGCAGTTGATAAGGTAATGAAATTAAGGGGTGTAAACTTTGAGTGGATTGATGACAATTTGCACAATAAAGGAACTCAAATCGGTTTTATTGCGCAAGAAGCCATAAATGTAATTCCTGAAGTTGTTAATGGAAACGAAAACACAAGTTATTCGATGCAATATGCTCCTATAACAGCAGTTTTAGTGGAAGCTTTTAAAGAAGAACATGAAAAAGTAATTAGCTTAGAAAAACAAATTCAAGATTTAAAATTAGAAAATGAAGTAATAAAACAAAAGTTAAATGAGATTATTGAAAAAATGAATATTGAATAAATTGAATACATACATATAAATAAATGTGTTTTGAAATATAGTAATTAAGAGTTAATTTTCTCATACCAATTAATAAATTGAATTATGAAAAAAACAGTACATATTATAATTTTATTTGTATTAACAGGGATATCTGTTTTTTCGCAAGTTCCTGAAAAATTTAATTATCAGGCAGTAATACGAAATTCAACAGGTGAGTTGGTAACTTCACAAAATGTTGGTATTAAAGTAAGTATCTTAGATATAACACCTTCAGGTGATGTGTTGTATAGTGAAACACATTCATCTTCGACAAATGACTATGGGCAGCTTGCAATTGAAATTGGAGAAGGAATCGGTATTTTAGGCGATTTTAGTACTATTGAATGGGGTATAAATGATAAATATCTAAAAATCGAAGTTGATGTTAGTGGTGGGACTAATTATACTCCAATTGGTACCTCACAGATATTATCAGTACCTTATGCTCTTTATGCCAATGCAGCAGCAACGGCTGAGTTACTTGGAAGTGATGGGGTTTATTCTACAAATTCAGATACCTTATTTGTAGTTAAAGATCATTCCGGGAATGTAGTTTTTGCAGTATTTCCTGATGGTGCTCAGGTAATTGTAAACGAAGCAGCCAAAGGAAAGGTTGGAGGCTTTGCTGTAAGTGGCCGCAGCCCATCGAAAGCCGTTGATTTTAATATCTTAAAAATTACTCAGGATAGTACCCGGATTTATGTGAATGATACTGTAAATGCCAAAGGCAAAGTGGGCGGTTTTGCGGTTAGTGGAAGAAGTCCTTCGAAGAATTTAAATACCGACCTGCTTTTTATTACAGCTGATAGTACTCGGGTATATGTTAATGAAAATACCGGAACAAAAGGTAAAGTAGGAGGTTTTGCCGTTAGTGGTCGAAGTCCAAGCAAAGGCATTACTAAGAATATGTTTGTAACTACTACAGATAGTACAAGAATTTTTACTCAGAATTCCGAAGGAGGGTTTGGTGTTAGAGATAATAGTACCGGAAGTTCACAAAGTTATTTGCAATTAACACCACTAAATTATTTTATAGGACATGAAAGTGGGGTTAATATTTCATATGGTGCATATAACTCATTTATGGGTTATAAAAGTGGACGAAATACATCAACCGGGGGTAATAATGTGTTTTTAGGTTATCAAACCGGATATTCAAATACTGAGGGTTTTAATAATGTATTTATAGGTTATAATTCAGGGTTTTCTAATATTGACGGTTATAGAAATGTTTTTATTGGTTATGATGCTGGCAGGGAAAATACCTCCGGTTATTTGAATACATTTATTGGCAACGTAGCCGGAATTAATAGTACCGAGGGTGCAGCTAATACTATTATAGGTAATTACGCTGGATATAGTAACATGACTGGAAATGAAAATGTATTTGTCGGTCAATCTGCAGGTTTAGGAAATGTTAGCGGTTCAAATAATATATATATTGGACGGGCAACAGCATATAAGAATAAAGTTGGAATGTACAATACATATGTTGGATACTTCTCCGGAAATAACGATACTACTTCAACTTTAAATGTATTTATTGGTCCTTATTCAGGTTATAGTGTTACAGATGGTACCTCAAATGTTTTTATTGGTCCTAATGCAGGGTTCAACGAAACAAGTGTTAGTAACAAACTTATTATCTCTAATAGTTCAACTAAGAACCTTATAGAAGGAGATTTTTCTAATGATAAGGTAACGATCAAAGATATATTAAAACTAACACCACGCTCTGTGGCACCATCTGATCCTGTAGAAGGTGAAATATATTACAATGATATTACGCATAAACTAATGGTTTACGATGGATCAATATGGCAGGCATGTTGGTAAATATTTGAAGAAAAAAACACCCAGGCTATTCAGACTTGGGTGTTTTAATTAATGGACTATATATCGGGTTGTTATGAAATTTTAATCTCTCTTGCTGGTTTTTCAATTGCTTCTTCTCTTTTTGGTAAAGTAATTTGCAATAATCCATTTTTGTAAATTGCATTTACTTTTTCAGTATTGATTTTATCTGAAACTCTGAAAGATCTGTTAAAAGAATTAAAATTGAATTCTTTCAAATTATACTTTTCCTGATCATTCTCATCCACTTTTTTATCTAATGAAATGGTAAGCAAGTTTTTATCCAGATCAATTTTGAAATCTGATTTTTCAAATCCCGGAGCTGCAATTTCAATCATAAAATCAAATTTCGATTCAATAATATTTGCAGGTGGAATAGCCATAAACTGATGTGCAGAAACTCTATCGTCGTTAAACATTTCGTTTGCTAATTCAGAAAATGTTTTGTATCCATGAAATCTGTTCATTTGTGATACTGGTCTGTTCATTCTTACTAGTGTCATAATTTTATAGTTTTAATTATTAATATTTTATTTTTTTATTGTTTGAATGGATTATTTCAAATGCTATACCATTGCGATTTTTTGCCCAAATCAGCAAAAAAGAGCAAAAATAAAAGACATAATGACATGAAAATAAGAATTAGCAATGACATATCGACCGAAAAATCGATTTAAGAGAATAAAACCTGATTAATTTAAGATTAGATTCTTTGGATTGTTATTTTTGTAAAGAGTAAGAGGGTATCCAATAATGAAAATTTTTGCCACAAAGACTCAAAAACACGAAATTTCACAAAGAGCTAATTTGCTGATAGTATTTACTTTGTGATTCTTGGAGTCTTAGTCCCGATAAATATCGGGATAGTGGCTAATTTAAAAAATTATAGGTTTTTAGACATTCCCTTAACAAAGTATATGTTAAATATGAAAAGATGAGAATCGATATCATTACCGTACTTCCAGAATTATTAAAAGGTCCATTAGATCAAAGCATTATTAAGCGTGCTCAGCAAAAAGGTATTGCTGAAATTGTAATTCATAATTTGCGTGATTATACTACCAATAAACATAAAACAGTTGACGATTACTCTTTTGGTGGTGACGCAGGTATGGTAATGATGATTGAACCTATTGACAGAGCAATTTCTGCATTAAAAGCAGAAAGGAATTATGATGAAATTATTTATACATCTCCTGATGGAGTAAAATATAACCAAAAGGAAGCAAATAAGTTAGCTACTTTTAAAAACATAATTATACTTTGTGGCCATTACAAAGGAATCGATCAACGAATACGCGAGCATCTGATTACAAAAGAAATATCAATTGGAGATTATGTGCTTACAGGTGGCGAGTTGGCTGCAGCAATCATTGTAGATAGTGTTGTTCGATTAATTCCCGGAACAATTTCCGATGAAACATCAGCTTTAACAGATTCTTTTCAGGATAATTTACTGGCACCACCTGTATATACGCGACCTTCGGAATACAAAGGATGGAAAGTTCCGGATGTTCTTTTGTCCGGTAATTTTAAAGAAATTGAAAAGTGGAAAGAAGAACAATCTTATGAACGAACAAAGCGACTGCGACCTGATTTGTTGGATGAAGACTAAATCCAAAGACAATCAATAAAATCAGTACAAATATGCAAAACTAAACCGATTGCCAGAATACGGGTTTTTGGAAACAACAACAAAACAATATAAGTCCCTATTGCCCAATATGAGTGTAATGGATGAAATCCCATACTGCATCTGTTGGGATCAAAAACAGGACTGGCTAATAAATGATCCAGATCAATAAGGTTAGCTAAAAACATTAACAAACTGGCTTTCCAGAAATGCTTCCTGAAGAAAATGAATGCAATTGCAAAAGGCAATAAATAATGCAATCCATAATGTAAACTAAATCGGAGTATTTCCATTTTTGCAATTTGTTAACAAATTAAGTTTTTAATGTTTATTGAAGTTTAATCATTATTCATTGTTAAGGCTAAAGTCTAAATTACTGTTGTAAATTTTGTGTTCTTGCCTGCTGCCACGTCTGGTAAACCGGCAAGCAGGTTAGTACTTTGGTGGCAATACCTTTTTTGCCACTAAAACTCAAAGACTCTAAGAATCACTAACTCACGATACAACGCATATTTAAATTAGAGCCACTGGTCATTGTAAGTTGAAAATTGACTTAGGCTCCTTTTCTGTTTTGTGGATTTGTGCGACTAAAAACACTGGTTCGTTTGGTTTTTTCGAATACATTCCCTTTAACTTGCCTGATATCTTCAACTGTATAAAAAGCATTTGGGTGAAGATTCTGCACAATCTTAAGAAATCGTTTCAAGTCTCGCCTGTTAATTGTTGAAAACAATAATTTTACGGCTCCTTCTTTTCCTTCACCATCAAAAAGTGTATAACCGTAATTTGCATCACGCAAATTGTCTCCTAACTGTTTATTGTAGCTTTGAAATACAATTCTTACTAAAACTACTCCAATTGATATTTTTTGCTCCAGAAAAATTCCAAAAAAGTTTCCCATGGCAAATCCCCCGGCAAAGGCTATATAACAATAGAAATTATCAAGATGTTTCATAATCTGGCTAATAGCGGTCAGCCAAATTAATGATTCAAAAAAACCTACAAAGGGAGCGAGATATTTAAATCCTTTCGAAGCATAAATTAATCGGATTGTACCAATAGTTTGATCAGTTATTCTGGCCAGAAAAATTAATAATGGTAAAATAAAATAATTAAATAAAGGAGTATCAATTCCTGATAGAAAATCCATAATTAAAGTATTAAATTACTACTGTCCGGTAAAAAATTTAATGTCGTACCTACGGTACTTTATTAATTCATTTTTTAGTGTTTTTTACCATAATTACATCGCTCCACGACTTTTTAATCCCGTTAGGGATAACATTTTGGTAAAAATCAATTTACAATTATTTGTAAGCCCTGTAGGGGCGATATTAAATAAATTTCTATTATATCAAGCTTTTCATTCTTTTCTTTTAATTCTAACCGGACACCAATGATATTAAGATAAGATTATTCAAATAATTTATAAGAAACACCCAGATTTATACGCACCTGATACATTTCGTAATCAATATTATTAAACTCTTCAACAAAAATACTTTTAAATCCGACATTTAATCGTGCCCATAAATATAACCGGTGGTTAAGATTGTATCTATAACCTATTAAAACTCCATAATCGTATTTATCAATGAATTGTCCAAAAGAATAAGGAACATTTGCTGAACCTGGTAATACGGCATTGTCTGTATCTTCTTTATTTGATGACAAAACTCCATTTATGCCTTTGGTGTCAAATCTTCCTTCAAGTATTCTAGAATAGTATGCTCCAAACAGAAACTTTCGACCTTCTTTAAGCTGGTAAAATGCAATTAATGGGAATTCTACCATTCTCAGCTCTACATCAGTTTCTGTATATCCGGTAAAATATTGAGCCGTTCCGTCATCCCAATAAAATGGTTGACTTACTACATCAGCATCTGCCGAAAATGCAATTAGATGGTAATTTATTTCTAAAGCCAATTGCCATTTTTCATTTAAATTGTATTCTGAGCCAATTCCTAAGGAAGGATAAGGCTTAGGTGTACCTCCTGCTCCATCAGTAATATCAGAAAGAGGGAAGGGGATCGCACCTCCCAGATCAACAGCGATATTTGGGTAAAAATTGAATTTTCTTTCTTGTGCGTTAACTGTAAATATAAATGCTATGAATAAAAAAAGTGCAAATATTTTTCTCATCATTTTAGTATTGATTATTCATAAATCAACTCCAAATCATCAATAACCAGAGTACTGCCAACTGCACCTCTCCATTCAGCACCACCTGTGCTTGACGAGAAAACGATGGTTAAATGAGTTGGATTCAGGTTTGAATTATACGGAAAAATCAACTCAGTTTCAGTTAAGCTATTAACTGTTGTACCCGATTCCATTTTTACACGAGCAATTTCTGTAATCTGGTCTCCATCCCTTATCTCTAAATATGCGTAAATGGAACATTGATCTTCTCCTGAAATGTCAGTTACAGAAAATCCACCAAAAATATTTGAAGGATTATTCAATGTAGCTTGAATATACCTTTCGCCAGCCTGGTATTTGAATTTAAATTTGAATCCTTTAGGTCTGAAAATAAAAGGGGTTCCAAAAACGGTGGCTTTCTCAGGATCAGTTGGATTTGAAATTGCTCCTGCAACATTAAAAAGTCCAGTGAAAATTGTTCCTGTTGTTATAGGTAGCGATGTAGTTTCACCTGTCACAATCTCTACCATTGTGTTTGTGCCATCCATTATAGGCTGGGTGCAATGCACATCGTAAATACTTGTTCCCATATTCGCAGTGGCCCATACTGAAGAAATGGATGATGCTCCAATCTCCTTATAAATCTTACTGTTCATCCCCTGATTGTCAAACCAATCTTCAAAATCTGAGTTTTGGATTTGTTGATGAACTAAATACACATACCAGTTTTTTAACGATCCGTCTTCTGCTTCAACTTCAAGCAACTTTACTTCATCTGCTTTACTAAAACTTATTTCATCACTTGACAGAGATTTTGTTTTTGCCCCGGGAGATAATTTTACATTAGCATTAATGGATATAGGGAATGTAAAGTCATTTAAATTATTATTGATAAACAGATATACTTTGTTATTCTCGGTATCAACGAAGGTATTCTCGAAAATTAAATCGCTATTCGAAAAACTATTTACAGAAATCTCTAGAATCTCTGCATTGCTTGATTTATCTTCACTGCAGGAAATTATAAAAGTAAAGAGTGCTAATAATATGAGTACTTTCTTCATAGGTTTAGTTCTTAGGTTATAGTGTAAAAATATAAATTTTAGGAATACGGGGTGTAGGTAAAAGTGTTTTTTTACCAGAAATATATAAACAGTGTTAAAAAGAAAATTGCAAGACCTTGCTTGCAATTTTCTTTATGTACCGTAAATTCTATTCATGTTTGTGAAAGTAGGATTCTTCAAAAGCATTAATGGTAAGATTTAGCTTTTCAATGTACTGCAAATCGGTTGTTTGTTTAGCTTTCATTGAATAAACCAATAACTCGTGTAGTAAAGAAAGATGTTTGATGTACTTTTCATACATTTCTTTTTTATCAGGTTCTACAGGGATTATGCGTTGATGCAAAAAATATTGGCTTACAATTTCTTGTAATTTATTTGCATGATCTTCTTTATTGTTTACCCATCGAACAATTTGATTGTAGTTTAAAGGCTCTTCGTTGGATAGCTTAATGATCATTTTCATCGATTTCTCAATCGTAGTAATATGTTCTTTAATTAATTCAATGCGCAAGGTGTCTTCATAAATACCACATGGAATCTCACAATGAGCATTAGCTTTTTTTGTTAAGTTAAAAGAAAGTAATGTTAAAAAAGCAATAAAATAAAGTTGTTTTAAATTCTTCATAATTATGTATTTTAAATTTGACATTTACTATATAAGCATTTAAGAATGAATTTTGTTCACTTAGAATTTAGAAGCATTTAAAAACCATTTAATTATTCACTTGTCATTAAAAATAAGGGTTGTAATTCAAAGCTTTTATAAAAAGGTCTTAATCGTTCTGTATTATAGTGTTTCTGAACGTTTACTAATTTCTTGGAGTTTTCAATAACCTCTATGGGTAAATTATCATAACGACCATTCTTTAAGACTACTAATCTGCCATGTATTCCTTTAAGAATTAAGTCTAAAGCAAGATTACCATATGCCATAGGTACAATTGAATCAATGGCATCGGGATCTCCGCCACGAACCAAATAACCTAGTTTCTGATTGATAACTCCAATAGGCCGACCTTTGCAGCAATTTGCAGAATGTTCAATTAGTTTAGCCGAAACCAAATCTCCAATTCCGCCAAGTTTAGCATGTCCGTACGGATCTTTAATATCATTTTCAAAGATCATTTCTCCGTCTTCGAACATGGCACCTTCCGAAACTAATACAACTGAATATTTACTTGGATTATTTGCCCGGTCTTCAATAAGTAGTTCGGTAAGTTTTTCAATTTTAAATTTATATTCGGGAATTACACATCGATTTGCTGCTCCTGCCATTGTAGGCAACATAGCTGTGAAACCCGCATATCGGCCAAATACTTCGAGAACAAGAAAACGTTCGTGCGAACCCGCACTCGTACGCAGATTATGCGTTATTTGAATGGTTCGGGTTACGCAGGTGCTGAAACCAATACAGTAGTCGGTACCTGGAACATCGTTGTCCATGGTTTTTGGTATAGCTACTACTTTTACTCCTTCGCGATATAATCGAACAGCATAACTCAAGGTGTCATCACCACCAATGGGAATTAAATATTCTATTCCTAAAAATTGCAAATTCTTAAGTACTTCTGGAGTAAGATCATTCCGAGGTTTTTTATATTTTTCTTTTAAATGTTCGGGCACATTCCAGTTTGCAACTTTGCTGGGGTTTGTTCTGGATGAATGTAAAAATGTACCTCCCGAACGACCGGCTTTATTCACCCTGTTTTCGGTGAGTATCTCATAACATTCGGAATTATCGGCATCCTTATCTCGAATCATGTCAACCAGGCCCATCCAGCCCCGACGAATTCCAATAACCTCGAAACCTTCACGAAGAGCTCTAATTGTTACTGCCCTAATCGCTGGATTTAACCCTGGAACATCACCGCCACCTGTTAGAATTGCAATTTTGCCTTTGCGTTTTTCATTTTTTATCATAGTCCTAAAATTTTGAATGAACAGTAAACTATGAAAATTACAAAAAAAAGAGGGTGATGTAAAGTAAATAGCTAATTATTACTGAAATAATTAAGAACAGATTGTGCTGCAACGTAAATTATAGCACTTACCCCAACCGTANNCGTTTTGTCTGGCCAGCGCTTAGTAAAGGTTTATTAAAAAGTGTAACTCAACTTAAAGCAGGTGTGGTGGGAATCCGAAATAAGTGCGGAATTGTTGATAATCACCATGCGATTACATATGATAATTAGGGAAACTGGAGATAAAACATTCTTGAAATACAATAGTTACAAAAAGATTCGGATAGAT
>DMBU01000137.1 GCA_003446015.1 Bacteroidales bacterium
TTCGTAAGGATCGACTAATTAAATCTTATCTCATGTAGTAAAAAAAATGTCACGTTTATACCGGTAAAAACGTGACATTTCTATTCTCGAAATATGTTTTAGAGTTCAAGTAGTTTTATTCTTTTTCCCAATAATTCCTTATAATCATCTTTTAGATTTTGACTTAAAAAGGAACTGTCAATTAGCTCAAACCACGAAGGTATTGTGCTTTGTAATTCTTTAAGTGTCTTATCAATCACCGTTTGGTTGAGTTTTAATCTTTCTAATCCCAAATATTCAATTAGAATATTTTTAGTCATGTTTTTCTTTTTGCCTTTTAATGCTAAGGCGGTTTCTTCAACATCTTTTCCAAGAACTATACTTGAATTTAGAAAATCATATGCCGGGCATAATTCTATCTTATCATTTTGAGAAATAATTGAATAATTCTTAAGATGCATATCTTCATTTCCAGTTAAAAAATTAAATAAAAATCGCTTGTAGAATTTGATTTTTTCTATTTGTGGAAAAGTGCAGTTATCATCAATTAGATTAATTAATCTTTCAACGGAAAAATTATATTTAGTTTCTCTTGTTTCTCCAGCCAGTTGCGCAAAATCTTCAACATGTAATTTATCGCTTCTCCCGGCTCTGTCATATCTTTTAATAAAATAGGATAGGGTACCATCTTTAGAATATACCATTCCATGCATTGGCGTATCAATTCCACATTTGGATGCCATTTTCATGGTTACATCTTCATTCTCTGGTAATTGTGGATATGCATAATGCTGTGGTTTTATGATATATTTTCCTTTAATATCTACAATATCAAACTTGGATTGTTTAATATTTAAAATCGCACTCAGCTTAGGTTGTACACCTTGTATTGACATCCTGGTTGCACGTTTTGCTGCTTCATGTCGTTGCTCTTCAGCTGAATAGTTTAAATCATTCAGATCTGTAAGATAGCGTGAAATATATTTTAACCCGTTCAGAGAGTATTTACCTTCACAGTTTTCGTAGGTAATAGGACATTTATTCATGGCATTTCCTCCACACTTGCAGCACCAACTAAATCTGCTCCGGTAGCAATTAATTGGCTGAAGTAATCATCCTTATCTATTTTTTTAAATCTCAATAGACCATCCAACTGTATTCCTTCAGGTAAAAGGCCGTCAAAAAATGGAGGAAAAGAATTAAAATTAAATTCTTTAAGTTCAACAGGCATAGTTAATGAGATTGGATCACCATTATAGTTATCATCATAGGTGAACTTATACTTCTTATTTTTTTCAACCTCGGTTAAATAACCTGCCAACTTATTATGCATATATACTTTAGCTATTCTCATCTTCTGTATTATATTTATCCATTAATGGACTATTCAATTCTATACTAATATTTAATGCTTTTAGCACACTAATAATTGATTTAAACTGGACGGTTTCTTTCCCTTTTTCAATATCAAATACAACGGTTTTACCAATACCAGCTACATCAGCTAACGATTTTTGACTTAGTCCAGCCTTTTTTCT
Organism: Bacteroidales bacterium; assembly: GCA_003446015.1. Taxonomy (GTDB): domain Bacteria; phylum Bacteroidota; class Bacteroidia; order Bacteroidales; family UBA12077; genus UBA12077. The sequence goes on from DMBU01000137.1 coordinate 1,518, forward strand.
ATGATATTTGATAATATTTCCAAGATGTTGTATGTAATCCATGTTAAATTACTGTTTAGGCAGTAAAAATACATGTTTTTAATCAAATATCAAATTAATTTATGTTAAAATCAACAAAAAATACTGCTAAGACAGTAGAAATGATTGTTTTTTATTAAAATTTGGAAGAAATATGATAATAGTGCGTATAATTACTGTTTTAGCAGTAATAAATATCGATTATAAGTTAAAGAAAATCTCTAATTATTTACAACTGTTACAACTTCTACCTTTTTATTGAATTACGTAAGAATTAGTAAGTTAGTTGATAATGCCAATAAAATTACTTTCTGTCTTGGTAAATGATTGAGTATGAAGAATAATGCTGGGTGATAGCAAAAAAATACCTGCATAGCGTTTAAACTATAAATTCACTATGGTAAAGATATTTTAACGGGCTAAATCCTAGTTTAGGATTAACCCTTGCAACATGCAAATAGGTCATGGTATTTTTAATGTCGACATGCCCCAACTGGTTTTTAACACTTACAATATCAAGTCCATCCTCCAATAAATGAGTAGCATAGCTGTGACGTAAAGTATGCACACTTGCTTTTTTCCGAATATTACATTTCTTCAATGTTTTTCTCATGATCCTTTGTATGCTTGACTGAGTCATTGGTAATCCTTTTTGTAGGCTGTTAAAAAGATAAACTTCAGGTTTAAATATTTCTATATATTGTTTTAAACCTCGGATTAAAATGTTAGAAATTGGCACGTATCTGTCTTTTTTAAACTTTGATTGTCTTATATGAATCATTTTACGATCCAAATCAACATCAGAAATAAATAAATTAATCGCTTCACTAATTCTTAATCCCGCATCATAGATCGTTGCTAAAATAACTCTCTGTTTTAAACTTTCGGGGGTTTTAAGTAATAATTTAATTTCTTTTTTAGATAAAACTACAGGCAATCTTTGAGATTGCCTAACACAAGGTAATATAACATTTAAATCGGGTCTGTTGTGTATATTAAATATATGTCTTAGGCCACAAATGAAGTGTTTAAAACTGCTCAAGCTCGGAGAATGATTTTTTAGATAATAAGCCATGTATTCTTCAATCTCTTCTGTGCTTAATGCTAATGGCGATCGTTTATAAAACAATACCAGTTTACTAATTTGCAATAAATAATCTTCTGCACAAGAAATACTTTTACCTGCCACTAAAAATTTTCGGATTAATGTATTACATATTTCCTTAAATTCTGGTACTTCAGTGCATGCTCTTGATTTAAATGTTTGTTTAGTCATAAGATATTTAAAAATGATTATTAATTTTAACCACCAGAGATAAATAAAAATATTTTCGTATTCGTAGATTTATTAAAAAAATGATATCATGTTTGATGATCACGATGAATTAGAAGAAATGCTTCCGGAAAAACTACCTATCTATAAAAAAGGCCAGGAAATCTTTACCGTTGTAAAAGATATTACCGATTTAATACCTGAAGATAATGATATTCTGCAGGATATTAAAGGACAAATGCTTTCGGATGCTGCTATGCTTACGGTTAAGGTTGCAGGTGCCGAAGGTGGTGATTTATATGATATACGAATGCAAAATGCTGCAATAATTCGTAAAGCTGCAATGGATTTAATGGTGCAAAATCATTCACTGGAAGCATTTGGATTTGAATATGTGGAATACTTTCAAATTGTTCGTAATTTAATAGAAGAATATCGATTGTTATTCATTGATTGGGTACAAGGTTTCGATCAATGGAATTATATAATTGACCGCTGGAGCTTGTTTAATCCTCCGGGAGTTGGCCCGCACGATAAAGACCCTGATGATGATATACCTTATAATCCGGATGATTTTCTTGAATGATTTATACCCGATCTGTTCTAATTTTCAATCAAATGTTTGTTTTAATACCCGATGGTGTATAATCTTAAGATGGTTGTAATCGAAGGATGATATAAACTTTTTGGGCTATTTAAACCAGTGTGATTAAAAGAAAAATAGTTTGAATATAATTTTTTGTAACAACTCTCTGTATTTTTATAGTTTATTAATATTTTTATTCATTATGTTGAAGAATTTTGTTTGCATTTTGTATCAATAGAAAAAGTTTAAGGTAGATATGACAAATAAGTTGACATTACAAGATTTAATTAGTTTGATTCCTGTAAAAATATTAAATCGAGGGCAGGAATATTTTGAAGATGGCAATATACTTGAAATGAATCAAGATTCGAATGGAACCTGGTATGCCGTTGTTGAGGGAAATTATGGTGATTATGAAGTTGAGCTAGAAATAGACAGTAACGGTAATGTAGGTGGTTTTTATTGCGATTGTCCGTATGACGAAGAATTATGCAAACATATTGCTGCAGTAGCGTTGGCAATTAGCAAAAATAAGATAATATCGATTGTACCCGTTGAAGAGCAAAAGAATGGTGAGTGGAAGCAATTAATACAAAATGCTAAAGCAGATGATTTACGCGATTTTATGCTTGATTTTGGACAGAAAAACCATGAATTCAGACACCAGGTGGAATTAACATTTTCACAACCTGAAACGGTTCAAAGTTCTAACAATATTGCTTACTATCAAAATCAGATAAGTGGTGTTTTTGATTCTTATGATGATGGCGGGTATTTAGATTATCGGAGAAGTCATGAGGCTATGCGTGATGTCAATCATTTTTTAAACAAAGCAGATAATTATTACGACAAAGGAAATTTGAATGAAGCCTTTTGTATTGCAGCAGCCATAGTTGAGGAGGCTTTAAGTGCAATACAATACATGGATGATTCTTCCGGTGAATGCAGTGCAGCTATTTATGGATCTTTCCAGGTAATTGAAAATGTTATAGATAACACAAAATCAGAAGAATTGCAAAACAGGATATTTGAATGGTTGTATAAACAAGTGCAAAACCCTGATTATAATGATTACGGAATAGGGGATCATTTAGATCCTATATTTTTTAAAACGGCTATATCCTTAAAAAAGCACGATTTGGCATACCAGCTTATTGATCAGAAAATAGAAAAAATTAGGAATACTGATAGTTGGAGTGCAAATTTCTATACAGAAAGTTATTTGTCGTATAAAATAGAGCTTTTGCAATCTGAAGGAAGATTGACTGAAGCTGATGTAATTATAGATCAGAACCTTCAATTCGAAGAGTTTCGTCAAATTCGTGTAAAGCAGGCAATAGATAACAATAATTTTGCAAATGCAGAAAAACTTATTTTGGAAGGTATTAAAATTGCTCAAAAACAAGACTTGCCAGGAGTAATTCACAAATGGAAAGACCAGTTACTAGATCTTAATAAACAACAAAATAAAAATAAAGAATATAGTGAGTTAGCAAGAGAGCTATTTGTAGAAAATACTTCGGAAATTAAATATTTTCTACTTTTTAAAAGAACAATTTTTAAGGAGCACTGGATAGAACAACGTAATAAGTTAATTCTCGAATTAAAAAACAAAAAGTGTGGTTACTATAAAGGTGTTCCTGTTGATGATTTAGCTCATATCTATATTGAGGAACAAATGTTTGATGATTTATTTAAACTGGTTAGTAAATCGAATAGTATTTACACAATAATTAGGTATACCGATCACTTAAAAGAAGAATATTCTGATGATTTAATCAAAATGTATAAATCGGCTATTGAAGGAGCGGCATTGTATGCTGGTAGAAATGTATATGCCGATCTGGTAGAATATTTGAAACTAATGGCAAAGCTAAAAGGTGGTTTAAAAGCTGCAAAATCTCTTAAAGAATCATTATTGGACAAATATAAAAATCGTCCGGCAATGAAAGACGAATTTAAGAAACTTAATTGGAATTAAATTATACTAATCGAATAAGTTATGAATACAAAAAAGCTTATGGATGAAATTCTTGCGATTTTAAGAAGCATTCAGAATGATGAAAAGAAGCTTAAATTATTGCACGATTTTATGATGAAGGAGATTTATGATGAATCAGAATTGGAAGAAATTCCTGAAAAATATAAAAAAGTTATTTTCGAAATTGCAGGTAATCTATTAGTTGGATTTACGTGCTTTTTTAATCTGGAAACATTGGAGGTTGAATCTATTCCTCAAAAAATGATTGATGATCCTGAAGAATTTGAAATGATTACAGGAGAAAAATACACCGATGCAGAAATGAAACATCTTCAATGGCAAAAATATATCGAAGTGGAACCTATGGAGTCGCACGAGGCATTTAAGGTAATGGAATATTTTATTGATGAGGTAGATGACGATAATCTGCAAAACAAGCTGACAAATGCACTAAACAGAAACAAACCTTTTGCCAATTTCAAGTATATTGTCGAAACGTCTGAATACAGGCAGAAATGGTTCGATTTCCGACAAAAACAATGGGAGCTTTATGTATGGGATACTCTAAAAACAGGAATTAACACTTAATAGTCAGTTTATTTCTTTTTTGTTTTTTTCTGTTTTAATAAATCTCTTGCAACATCAACTGACATAAAACATATCGTTTCGTAAGATTCTTTACCACTTTCAACCAAATGATAAGCATTGATAAAATTATAATACGCCACTTTTGCACGTTGTGTTTTTTTTGCTTCTATCAACGTTAGATAGCTTGAATTCCTAGATTCTTTTTCAAAAACCTTCTCTACATAAGATTTAAGTTGTTCATCTAAGATAATGACTTCTTTATCAAGTATTTTCTTTTCCTGCTTCCTTTTTGCTTTGGTACTTTCAGCCATAATATCTCTCACAACACCTTGCTTTACTGCATTATAATCTTCTTGTGAATGAGTTGGCCATGCCATTAAAGAACCACCATTTTTATCTGGTGGATACAACCAAATAGTTTTTTTTAATTTCTTTCTAATTTTTCTGGGTAACCTGAATGACTTATTTTTTTCCATAAGTTATTTTTTTAACACCTTAAAATTGTTTTGATTCAATATTTGTTTATCAACCTCTGGATGTTTGCCTTTAACCCGCTGACTAAATTTCTAATCCAGGGACAATTATTTGGTAAATGTCCCATCCTCCGTAATCACTTGGTTTAAGCTTAAACATTCCACTCCCGTTATAACTTACTCCTTCCGAAGAATTGTTAAAACATCCTATGTAATGAACTTTACATGTTAATATTGCATCTGTTTTGTCTTTATTAATGCTTATCTCGTCTATTTTATTAGAAATGATTTTGAAATAATCGAACGAATCAAGAAAATTGTTAATCTTCTTAATTACAACTTTTTCATCTAACTTCTCTTCTTTTGAATTCCGGTAATTTTCTGTATCAATGTATATCAAATCATAACCATCTCCGCTGATATTTTGCATTTTAGACATTGTACATCTGAAAAAATAATCGTAGGCTTGTTCAATATCAAGTTGAGCATTGGGGTAAAAATCTTCGTAGATGAAACATGTGTTCATGCCTTCAATGTGAATATTTTCAATCTCATAAATAAATAACTCTTCGGTAATAAAACGGTAAAGCTCTTTTTCTTCAACTTCACATAATGTGTCTAGGATGATATTGTTATTATTCATTAAATCAAATAACCTCTGCAATTCAAAGTGAATTTCATTGGGTTTTAGTTCCTGAGCTCTCTTGAAAGCAGGTTCTCCTATGGCTTTAAATACACTTAGAGTTTCAGAATTATTGAATTGCTGCTCAAATTTTTCTATATTATTTAGCCATTCATTTTCTATTTCTGTTGGAAGGTAGCTCCTCTGGCTAAAATGAGCGCTATATTTATCTTCTAACTCTTTTTTCTTAAGTTCATTATCAATTTTCTGATTGTAATTATCATTCTTCGAATTATTCATATTATAAAGTTTTTTTTATGAAAGCGTAAGTTCAATTTGTACTTGATATAGAGCGAAGTTAGGAAAAATCACGTTATATATTTGCGATTAAAACATTAAAATTAGAGTCAGACCTTGCAAGTTAATTAGTTTGAATAAATAAAGAATGGGTAACTACTCAGGTAGAATAGATAATCGTATTTAAGTAAATTTCCAATCATAAAACACAAATGATCAATATTTTGAACCATCTGAGTAGTTCAAATGAAATACTATCTGTATCTATAATAAATTCCCTGAATATTAGATAAATATTGAGTTTATAAAATTTAATTACAAATAACCATATGTGCTGTAGATGTATAAAAATTAGTAATTTGTCAATTTTCTAATATCAAAAAAATAAAACAAAATACTTTTTGGTATATTTATTGTATATTTCGATTGTAAATTTATTAACCCATGAAAACGAAAATCTTCAATTCACTTTTTAATAGAACCATTCTTTCTGTTTTATTTTTAAGCTCATTTTATTTAGTAAATGCACAAAACGATCCTGCATGGTTATTGGAATCATGGAGATCTGCACAGTATCCAACTAATACTTTTATAACAGGCTTTGCACAGGATGGTAAAAATAGAAATGAAACAATTGCAGAAGCAACCGAACGAGTGAAAAATTTTGCCAGGGCAAACCTATCAGAGAGTATTCTGTCTTCAATTCAAAGTGTTAATGAAAGTTATAGTCAAAGTGTGTCTGATGGTAAGAAAGAATCTGTTTCTGAAACATTTAAATCACAAATTAACGTTTCCACAAAGCTCGAAATTAATGGAATTAAAGTTGAAACATTTGTGAAAGATAATTTGGTATATGGTTTTGCTTTTGCCAATAAATATGAAATCATTGGCTTTTATAAAGCAAATTTAAATATGCAGGTTCAACAAATTGAGGGCTTTATTAATACGGCACAAGAACTTGAGAAAAATAACGAAAAAAACAAAGCAAAGGATGAGTTTAACAAAGCTGTGCCAATATTTGAGGAAGTAGCAAAGTCACAGGGAATATTAAGTGCCGTCGATAAAAATATTTCTGAAGAGGATTTAAAGATGCAACAAACAATGAGCCTTTATAACGAAGTTATTCAGGCAAATGCTCGTTTAGCACAAGGAATAATAGTTTTTGTTGTAACAAACGAGGATAACTTCAACGAAAAAACAAGCACCATAGAAAATAATTTAAAAGCGATTTTAGCTGCAAATGGATGCAGATTTACCAAATTAGAAGAAGAAGCTGATTGGAAAGTTGAAATTAATTCAACATCACGTGAATTTAATTATGCAAATAATGTGTATTTTAGCTACGTTGATGCTGAAGTAAAATTATTCAAAGCTCCATCCGATAAACATGTTTTTCAGGATGAGTTCACTCAAAAAGGAGCTCATAGCAAATCATATCGTGATGCAGCAAGAAAAGCATATAATGATATAAGCAAACCCATTTCTGAAAAAATATTAATCTGGATAAACAATTAAATCATTGTAATCATGAATAAAATAAACCTGTTAATAATTATTCTTGTTTTTGCCTTTACAGGCATTGTAAATGGTCAAGTAGATAAGAAAGTCGCAGTATTTGATCCTGTTGGAGACGTTTCACAAAATCTGAAAATTATTATACGCGAAGAACTTAGTAACGCTGTTGTAAACACATTAGGATTTACAGTTTTAGAACGTGAACTAATCAACAAAGTACTTGCTGAAAGTCAATTTCAAATGACCGGTCATGTTGATGATGGACAGATTGGAGAACTTGGTAAAAAGATGGGTGCAAATTATGTATGTTATGCATCTATATCATCTGTAGGTGGAAATTATTACATATCGTGTAAGATGGTTGATGTAATGACGGCTAAAATTGAAAGACAAAATACAGGAATTACCCAGTCTGGTTTAGATGATTTGTTTACTGTTGTTTCAACTGTTTCAAGAGCAATGTTACAGCAACAGGGAACTAATGTTAAAAGTACTGCAACAAAAGCAAAATCTACTCAACCAGTTTATGATGTAAGTAAATCTAATTCAGACGAATTAACCGATTTAGATATGATGGGACTTAGCGTGCTTATTATGCCAATTGATATTTCTCCTACTAAAATTACCTGGATGGAAGCTAATAATGCATGTCTGGAAAGTAATTCATATGGTTTAAACGATTGGAGACTACCTACCAAAATAGAAATTTCCAGAATGTATGCTCAAAAGTCAGCCTTGAAAAAAGTACAAAACTATTGGTATTGGTCATCAACTGTTGAAAAAGGTGATAATTATTTCCGTCAGGCATTTGATGCTGATAAATTAGAACCTGCTGCAGCAAAAGCTAAGGCATTTGCGAGGTGTGTTCATAGCAATGGAACAATTAATTTAGCTGATGCAGATGGAATATGGGAGTATTCACTTTATGGAAATGATTATCAGGTAATGCCTGAGGATTTAGCGGGAGAATACAGGTGGGAAGAAGCTAATAATGCATGCGAAAGTTCTACCGCATATGGATATAACGATTGGTATTTACCATCGATAGACGATCTGGATTTTATGTATAATAATAAAATTGCATTGAATATGATTGGAATCTGGTACTGGTCTTCAACTCCTAAAAAAGCTGGTTCTACTAGTTTTATGTTTGAGAAAAACTTTGATGATGGTCAACGATATGATACTGGCGGAAATGCTAAACGACAAGTTCGTTGTATTAGAAAATTATAAAAGGGAATTGATATAAGATTTTATTTGATTTTTAACCATAGCATTATTACATGCGGATTTAAAAATCCGCATGTAATTTTTTTTATGTATAAAGTTTAAGTGTAAAAAATGATATTTCAATATTGTTTATCTTGCTAAATAATTGGATAAAAATAGAAGATTTTCAGTATTTTAGATTAACTTCGCATTTTTAAACATTTTAGGTATTTAAGTGTTATAAGTATAGCTAATCTTTTCTAATTACCAGTCAAGGGCAATCATGAGGCTCATAATACTAAATCATTAATTAGCATACAAATAGATTCTAGCCATTTCTATTAATACAAAATGAAATAAAATAAAATGTCTTTCATGGTTTTATAAAGTAACTATTAAAACCATGTTTAGTACAAATAATTATCATAATTGAAAGGAATAAACACATGTATGAAAAAAAACAGCCTGTTTTTAAATCACCTGATCTGGGTCAACTGCAGGCAGTTGTTATTGATCACAAAACCATAATTTTTATTGCACTGGGAGCCGATCCTCAAAAAGCAAAAACTCGTTATTTAGAGAGAATAAATTTTAAAAAGGCTTAAAGATATTGGTTAAAAGCTAATACTAATATTGTTTAAACATATAGTAGTAGAGCATTCGTAAATGAATGCTCTTTTTATTTGAATTTATTCATAATATTATGAAGGCTTTTAGCGCTAATGGTTCTTAAAAGCAACCAACTTCAATGGGGTTGTTTAGTACTTAATTCTATTTAAATTGCTATTATTCAAATAACATTAAGATAAACCATATATTTGTCCTTAAAATTCAAGCTTTTTATGGAACAGCAAGAATACCAACTTTTCAACAAACAAATATTAATTGATTTAGTTACACTAAAAATGCCTTTCGGAAAATATAAGGGAACATTGATTTGTAATTTACCTGAACCTTATTTGGTATGGTTTCATCAGAAAGGTTTTCCTGAAGGAAAACTGGGAATGTTACTTGCTAGTATCTACGAAATAAAGCTTAACGGACTTGAATACCTCCTAAAACCATTAAAATAGAAAGAGGTTGTCCAAGAAGTCTTAGTGTTACCCTGCTTGCAGCAGGCAAGTTTGTGAAGTCCTTTGTGTTAAAATATAAAAAGCTGAACCATAAAGTTCCGAAAACCTTCGGAACATGAAGTATACGCAAAGGCTCACACAGAATAGAGATTAGCAGTTTCTTACCTTTTTATACTTTTTGGACATCCTCCTCTTAACTAAATCTTAAATCTTAAATCTTAAATCTTAAACCTTAAATCTTAAACCTTAAACCGTTTCTTAAAATCGATAACCAATACCTAAACCAATTACTTTATTTTTTATATCATCATCTTTGGATACATTAGATAAGCCCATCTCATACCTTATATCAAAAAAGAGTTCCCCTTTAGTAAATGCATGGGCAACTTCACCTCCAAAAATAAAGCCCCAGTCAGATTTGTTTGATTCATCTTTGTAATCACTAACTGTTGTAATTCCGTTTTCCTTTATTTCTGATTCAGAGGCTCTTAAATAGCTAAAGTAAGGACCTCCATAAAAAGATACAAACCAACTTTCATTTAGGCCTAATTGATCGTTAAACCTTCCTTTTAACAATACAGGAATGTTGTAATAATCGTAATTCCTGTTTACCTCTTGTTTATTAGAATATTCGTTTTTTTCATAAGCTAAACCTTCTGTCTTATAATTTAATTCGGTTTGGAAAGATAAGTTGTTTTGAAATCGATAATCAATTACTGCACCAAATGTAAAACCTGTTTTTAAATTGTTGTTATCCCAAAGCATCCCCAACTCTGATTGAGTACTTATGTTGATGCCTTCTTTAATACCAAACAATACTTGTGCATTCACCGTTGTTGTAACCGCAATTAAAATCCCTAAAAATAGTAAACCTTTTGTTTTCATGATATATTATTTATAAAATATTAGAATAAAAACGTAAAATATTCGACAAATATAAAAACAATATTTTAAAAATTCGAATATAAAAACAAAAAGGTCTAAAATAAATTGAAACTCCTATTTAAAAAAGTTGAACATAGTTTTGGAATAAATGTCTAATAAATATTAGTAAATATCTTTAAGTGAAAAAAAATTATTAAATTGATTCAGATTTATTTTCAAATTGACTAACATCAAATCTTAAGAGCAATGAATAAATTTGATCCCCAAAAAATAATTAATGCTCTTCCCCAGTATTATTACATAATAGATTGTAAATCATTAAAAATAGTTGAAACGAATAATCCCGCGATCGATAAAAATAAAATTAGTTGTTTTAATTATTTATATGGATTTGATAAACCTTGTCATGAAACCGGTAATGGTATTGAATGTACATGTCAAAAAATTAATAAAGCAAGAGAAACTGTTGAAATTAACCAGACCTTACAATTAGAGAATGGTCTTTTAGCCTATAAAGTCTTTGCAAGTCCGATACTAAACGAACAAAATGAAATAACACATATTTTATGTCAATATCTTGATGTAAGAAAAGAGATAGAATTGACCAGAACTATTGAAGAACAGAATCATGAACTACTTGCGCAAAACGAAGAATATGAATCGGTTAATGAAGAGTTGAAAGAGCAAAAGGAAGAATACGAAACGCTTTACGAAGAATTAAAAGAAGCCAATGAAAACATTCAAAAGTCAAAACAAGACGCTGAGCAGTTAAAAGATTTTTTTGAAAATATAAATGAAGCTGTTCAGGATGGTATATGGGTATCCGATAAGAACGATGTGATTTTCTATACCAATCCGGCAATGGAAAAAATTGTGGGTATTTCAAGAATTGATATCATAAATAAAAATGTTTTGAATGATTTTCCAAAAGAAGCTGTGCAAGAAATTTCTCCATATTATAAAAAAGCAAAAAAAGAGTTAAAACCAATATGGTATGAGATTAAGGTTAAAACAACTGGTTCAAAAATTCATTATCATAATGGTTGGTTAGTTCCTGTGATTAAGCACGGTAAGTATAATGGCATGATCAGTACTGTTCGTGATATTACCTGGCGTGTTAAAACAGAACAGGCTTTAACTGAAAGTGAAGAAAAGTTCCGAATGCTATTTACAAATATGGAAGAAGCTTTTGCATTACATAAAATCATAGTTGATAAAAATAATAAGCCAATTGATTATACTTTTATTGAGGTTAATTCACAATTTGAAAAACAAACAGGTTTGAAACGACAAAATATTCTGAATAAAAGAGTTCGTGAAATTTTACCTGACACAGAAAAATATTGGATTGAAACGTATGGGAAAGTTGCCTTAACAGGAAAACCTGTTCAATTCGAAAATTTCTCCCGTGAAATTAATAAATATTATAGAGTTGCTGCATATAGCCCAAAACAAGAATTCTTTGCTACCATCTTTGAAGATATCACTGAAAAAAAATTAGCAGAAATTGATTTACAGAATTCCGAAGAAAAATATAGATCATTGGTAGAAAATATTAGTGAATTTGTATATGTTGTAGATCGAGAGTATAAAGTTATCTCACTAAATGCTGCTGCACAAAAAGTTTTTGGACGAGGGAAAAACATCAAAGGAAAATTAATTTCAGAAATTTTCCCTAAACATATCTATAAATCTTATTTGAGGAGTTTACGTCAGGTATTTGAAACAGGAAAACCATTGAACAGTGATTCTGTTATGGAAGTAAAAGGTAAAACTTCCTATGTTAGTGCTAGTTTAAGTCCTCTTAAAAATGAAAAGGGAGTTACAATTGCTGTTATTGGCATAAGTAGAGATATTACAGATAAAAAGCTGGCAGAAATAGCACTTAAAGAAAGCGAAGAGCGGTTTAGAACCTATATTGAATCATCTCCGATGGCTATTTTTATTGCCAATAAAAGTGGAAAATATCAGTTTGTAAACCAGTCTGCCATTGAAATGTTAGGATATACCAAAAAAGAGTTGCTTAACATGTCAATTCCTGATATTCTTGATAGCAGCGTACTTGAAATGGGTATAAAACATTTTAAGCAGTTAAAAAAAGAAGGGAAAGCAAAAAGCCACGAAACGGTATTTGTGGCAAAAAACTCAAAAAAAATAAGCTTAATACTTGATGCTATAAAAATATCAGATAATCAATTTATTGCATTTTGTAAAGATATTTCTGATATTAAAAAATACGAAGAAGAATTAAAGGACAGGAATGAAGAATATTATGCATTAAACGAAGAACTGGAAGAAAATTTAGAACGTATTCAGAATATTAACAATGAGTTAAAAGTTGCTAAAGAAAAAGCAGAGGAGAGTGACCGGTTAAAATCGGCATTTTTAGCTAATATGAGTCATGAAATAAGAACGCCCTTAAATGGAATCTTAGGTTTTTCAGCACTTTTACGCAAAGAAGGACTAACAAGAGAAGCACATAACAGATATTCAGCTATTGTTGAAAGCAGTGGAAAAAGGTTACTGTCAATTGTAAACGATGTTTTCGACATTTCGTTAATTCAGTCCGACCAGATGAAAATTGAAAACGGAACTTTTGAAATAAATGAACTGCTCGATGAAATATTTACTTTCTACACTACAATTAAAAAAGAAAACCTGGATACCATAAATTTTGATTTAAAGAAAAACTCAAGTGCTGAAATTGAAATTTATTCAGATAAATATAGATTACATCAAATATTTAAGAATTTATTAGATAATGCTTTTAAGTTTACAACAGAAGGGAAAATTGAATTTGGCTATCTTCCAATTACCGATGAAAGGATAACATTTTATGTGAAAGATACAGGAATAGGAATCCCTGAAAAATTCCGGGAAACTGTTTTTAGTGCTTTCCGGCAGGTTGATGATTCCATTACAAGAGATTACGAAGGTGCTGGCTTAGGCTTAGCAATATGTCATGGTTTACTCGAACGAATGGATGGAAAAATTTGGTTTGATTCCAAGCCCAACAATGGAACAACCTTCTATTTTTCTTTACCTCTTAAGGAAAAATATGCTAATGCTGTCAAAGAAATAAAGCTTGGGAAAAAGAAGAAAAGCATTTTAAAAGGCAAAATGATACTTATCGTTGAAGATGATTTAGTAAGTTATGAGTTTCTTCGAATCTATTTAGAAAACCTTGGAGGAGGAGGAGGAATTATTCAAACCTCAAATGGAAAAGATGCTGTTAAAATTATTGAAAAAAATAAAATTGATCTAATTTTTATGGATATACGTTTACCTGATATTGATGGGTACGAAACTACGCGACGAATACGTGAAATAGATTCTAAAGTTAAAATAATTGCTCAAACGGCATATGCATTGCAAAATGATAGAGAAAAAGCAATTGCTGCAGGATGCAATGATTACATAACAAAGCCTCTGAGCGAAGATGTAATAGCAAATAAAATTGAGATGTTTTTCAAATAGTGATAAGATTGAGTATAATTCATCAAATTAAATTAAGAAGATTTTACGTTTACATATCAAAATTGTAATTATTTTTGCACGCAATTGATTTTAACGAAGAATGAAAGAAACAATTGTTGAGCAAAAAAAACTCAGATTTCTCGAACGGATACATATCTGTATTAAAGAAGCTCTTCCTCAAGGATTAAAAACTGCATTTTGGTTATTAAAAATAACAATTCCCGTTTCATTTGGAGTCCTTCTGCTTGATTATTTTGGAGGTTTGGAATTTATAGCTCAATACACATCACCTGTTTTTAAATTAATAGGTCTGCCCGGAGTTGCTGCTATTGTGATCATTACAAGTATTTTTACGAACATTTATTCAGTAATAGCTGTGCTTACAGCCTTAATGTTACCTTTGCGAGATGGAACCATAATTGCTGTAATGTGTTTAATCTCACATGGGTTTATCATCGAAACTGCAGTGTTAAAAAAAACTGGATCTTCACCTGTTCGCATGATCTTACTGAGATTAATTGCAAGTTTTATTGTGGGTTGGGGTTTAAATAAAATTATGCCCGGAAATTCTTCGTCAGGTGAGTTGTTGAACCTAAATAAACAGCTTATTTTTTCCGAGGTGCTATTCAATTGGTTTTATTTAATTAGCAAAACAGTGATCAAGATTTTAGTTTTGGTTAATCTTTTATTGATCTTGCAAAAAATTCTCGATGAGTTTGGATTAATAAAATGGCTTGAGCGTCCTTTAAAACCATTCATGAAAATATTTGGTTTGCCCGAGCAAACTACATTTTCGTGGATAGTTGCAAATACTTTAGGTTTGGCATATGGTTCAGCCGTTATGATTAATCAGGTAAACGATGGCAAAATGAAAAAGAAACAAGCTGATTTATTAAATCATCATATATCACTATCACATTCGCAATTTGAAGATCCTCTATTATTTCTTACCTTAGGATATAGCTTACCCTGGTTAATACTGCCAAGAATTTTTATTGCAATTATTGCAGTGTGGTTAAGAAAACTTGAATTATTTATTAAGATACGGTAACAATTCTTCTTAGCTCAATTTAATAGAGAAGTTTAAAATCTCAAATTTTAAAGCTATTTTTGTTTATTAATTTATACTGATAATATGCATCTAGTTACTTCAAAAGATATATCAAAAGCAATACATTTAAATAAATTTGGGGGAGAAGTTGTTGCCAAGTTCTTAATGCAATTACTTAAGTTCAATAAGTTAAATAATTTATATTCACAAACGAGGGATAAAAACGGAGTTGATTTTATAAATTCAGTTATAGATCAACTTGAATTCAACTACGAAGTAAGTAAGGAGGATTTAAAAAAGATCCCTGAAGATAAACCTTTTATTGTTGTTGCAAATCATCCATTCGGAGGTATTGATGCTCTAATTTTATCAAAAATATTTTTAGAAATACGTCCGGATTTTAAGGCAATGGGCAATTTTTTACTTCAGAAAATTGATCCTATAAAAGATTTGATTTTACCAGTAAACCCTTTCGAATACCAGAAGGGGGGTAGATCTAGTTTTGCCGGAATAAAAAATGCTTTGGTACATCTTGAAAATGGATGCCCGTTGGGAATATTTCCTGCAGGTGAAGTTTCATCCTATCAACACGATTCCGGAATAATTCAGGATAGAGAATGGCAACATTCGATCTTAAAATTTATTAAAAGAGCAGGGGTTCCAATTGTTCCGGTTTATTTTCACGGAACGAATAGCAGGTTTTTTCATTTGCTGGGCCAGATTCACCCGGTCTTACGTACTGCCAAACTCCCTTCAGAATTGTTTAATAAAAAGAATAAAACGATTCAAATTAGAATCGGGAGCCCTATTCCTGTAAAAGAACAAAGTGAATTTACAGATATTTCGCATTTTGGAAGATATCTAAGAGCCAGAACATATGCTCTTGGAACTTCACTGGAAGCAAAGAAATTTTATTTACCCTCATTTTACCCTAAAGTTAAAAAAGCTGAACCTATAGCAAAACCTGTTGAAACGGAATTGTTGGTAAATGAGATTAAAGGTCTTATTGAAAAATATCCATTGTTTGATAACAAAAATTACAAAGTGTTTTGTGCTCCTTCAACCGAAATGCCTTTTACTCTTCATGAAATAGGGCGATTAAGAGAAATAACTTTCCGGGAGGTAGGCGAGGGAACGAATCGAAGCATGGATATTGATGAATACGATTTTTATTATAATCAACTGGTAATTTGGGATGAAGATGAAAATAAGATTGTTGGTGCATATAGAATAGGAAAAGGGAAGGATATTCTTGCTTTATATGGTATGAATGGATTTTATCTTTCTTCATTATTTAAAATACAAAAATCTTTTGCCCCATATTTCAACGAATCCATGGAGCTTGGAAGATCGTTTATCGTGAAGGAATATCAGAGAAAACCATTGCCTTTATTCCTTTTATGGAAAGGATTATTGTTCTTTTTATTAAAAAATACCGATTATCGCTATTTAATTGGCCCCGTTAGCATCAGTAATGATTTCTCGAAATTCTCAAAATCACTAATTGTTGAATTTGTTAAAAAACATCATTACAATTTAGACCTTGCTAAGTTTATTAAACCACGAAAGAAATTTGTTGTTGAAGAAAGTAAAGGAGTTGACCGTGGATTACTTACAGATGCTGAGAATGGTGATGTCTCTAAACTCGACAAGCTTATTTTTGATATTGAGTCAACCTATAAGTTTCCAATTCTTCTAAAAAAATATTTGCAATTAAATGCAAAAATTATTGGTTTTAATATCGATCCGCAATTTAACGATGCTCTGGATGGATTGTTAATGCTTGATATTTTTGATGTACCTCAAAGCTTCTTAAAAGCTTTATCAAAAGAATTAAACGACGAATCAATATTGGAACGATTCAGTTTTCCTACATCTTTACTGGAAGATTAATTCAGGATTCTACTTGTTATCGTTAGCCTTTAAGAAATCATCAGTTGATTCAATTTTTGCATAAGTACCTTTTAGTGTGCTTAAGGTTGAATAGTGCACATCTTTTGCCGAAACAGTAATATCTCCAAAGCTTAAATCACGGGTAGCACAAGCATCCTCTATTACTGTACACTTAAAACCATAATCACTTGCTGCCCGGGTTGCAGCTTCAAGGCACATGTGAGTTTGCATCCCGCAAAGAACAAGATTTTCAATTTTGTTGTTTTTTAAATATTCGAGTAAATCTGTACCAACAAATGAATTCGCCTTGTCTTTAGAAATAATTTTTTCACTTTCAACAGGAGCAACAAATTCATTTATTTCTGATCCCACGTTTGTATTATGCTTCACATGTATAACAAGATTACCTTTTTCTCTAAAGCGAAGTAAGATTTTCTGAGCATTTTTTGCAGCTTCCTCAGGATTAGTTAATGGTAACGTCCCTCCCGGAAAATAAAAATTCTGAATATCAATAATTATTAACGCAGTGTTTTTTGCGATTTCGATATTGGATTGTTCTTGCGCCATTGTATTGTTATTCATTGAATAAAAAATAATAAAAAATAAAGTTAATAATAATATCTTTTTCATTTTGACTCGGTTTAGGTTATTTTCAAAAGTAAAAATTAATTATATATCTTATAATTTTAAAAACTTTTTAATTTCAGTAACCACCTGTTTATTGCTTTCAGAATCTTTAAGTACCATCCGGTGATCCGCATGTTCAATAATCTTTAGTTCCTTTTTTGATGAAGGGCTTAAATTATATAAGTTATAACTCATTGATGGAGGTATAAAATCATCGGCACCTCCATGTATAAACAGAACAGGTTTACTATTTTGTTGTACCAATGTGATATTATTTAGTTGATAAATAGATTGATCAATGTCTAATTTTAAAAATGGACGAATGATTCCAGGAAGTGCTTCTTTGAGTAAATAATCTTTAAGTTCTTCAAGTGAAGTGAAAGTCGACATTACAATAACCTGATCAATAATATCATTGCTAATTAAGTTAAGAGCTACAAAACCTCCTAGCGAGTATCCTAAAACTACAGTTGGTATATTTTCATCATTAATATTGTTTTTAAAATAATCTAAAGCAATATTTCCATCTTTTATAATGCCATCAATGCTTGGTTTCCCGTCACTTAATCCATAGCCACTATAGTTTAAAGAGTAGATATTTAAATTGAACTGGACACCCAATTCATTAAAAAATGGTATTGCCGATCGAATGTTACTACCATTTCCAGAAAAGTAGATTAAATTAAAACTTGCTTGTTCTTCTTTTAGGAACCATAACTCAAGCTCAGTTGTGTCAGTGTTATTCACAAAGTATCTGTTAAACTTAAAATTTTCACTTATTTCATATTCCTTAACTGGGTTGAATACATCACTTTGAGTGACCTTTTTATTAATACAACTTTGAAATAGTAAAGTTGTTATGGTAAGCATTAATATCTTTTTTTGCATGTTTTTGCACGATTAATTTATTTAACTTTAATGTAACAATCAAATCGTCAAACAGTTTTAGTGAGTTATCAAATTTTAAATAAATAAATACGTTTAAGTCTTTTTTTTTTGTAACTTGTTAAATCTTACTATTCTTCAGATAAAACATATTAAGATGTTAAAAACCGCGGTAAAACATAAGGTTCATTACTTAATTATTCCTTTATTACTTGTTTTTTTTCTATATGTATTTTCGTTAATTTTTATTTTTTTACCTTCTGTTGAAAGAAGTATAATTGATAAAAAAAAGGAAATGATTAAAGAACTCACGAATACGGTTTGGACTTTAATGGATTTTTATAACAAGCGGGTTGAAGATAAGCTGATAAGTATTGATGACGCCAAAGCGTTGGTTTTACATAATGTTGAAATAATGAGATATGGAAAAGAGAAAAAGGATTACTTCTGGATAAACGATTTTAGGCCATATATGATTATGCATCCATATTTACCTGAATTGGATAATCATAATTTATCAGCATATACCGACCCTGATGGTACATTTTTATTTAATGAAATGGTTGAAATTGTTTTACGAAATGGGGAGGGTTATGTAAATTATAAATGGCAATTAAAAGACGATTCTTTACAAATCTTACCTAAAATTTCATTTGTTAAAGGATTTAAACCATGGGGCTGGATTATTGGTACAGGAGTGTATATCAATGATATTGAACAAGAAATTGCATCAATGAAAAAGAACCTGGTTCTTGTTTCAATTGTTATTACCGTATTCGTTTTGCTATTGTTTATTTATATTTTAAATCGTGGTTTAAAAAAAGAAAAACATCTCAGGGAATTAGAAACGAAATATAAAAAACTATTTGAAGAGGCAAATGATGGTATTTTGATTTTAAAAAATAATAAAATTATTAATTGTAACAATAAGGTTTTGGAGTTGTTTAAATGTAAAAAGCTCGACATTATTGATAAAACAATTGCTGACTTTTCTCCAGATTATCAGGATGATGGTGAGAAATCGGTTGATAAATTGGAGAAAATTATCAATGAATGCATGAAAGGTATTCCACAGTTTTTTGAATGGGATCATATTACAAAAAACGGAGAACTGTTTATTACTGAAATAAGCTTATCAAATATAGAGATTGAAAATGAAATATATATTAACTCTTTTATCAGAGATATAACGCAGAGAAAGAAAGTTGAAAAGAAATTGATTGAGGCAGTTGAAAAAGCAGAAAATGCAGATAAACTAAAATCCGCTTTTCTTGCAAACATGTCTCATGAAATCAGGACTCCTATGAATGGAATTCTAGGATTCTCACAATTATTAAAAAAAGAAAACCTACCCAAAAATCAAAAAGATGAGTTTGTAAATATAATTAATAGTAAAGGAAACCAATTGTTACAAATTATTAATGATATCATTGATATTTCAAAAATTGAATCCAATCAGATTAAGATATATTATTCAGAGTTTTCAATTAATAAAATGATTGAAGAGATATATGAATCATTTACAACTGAACCGAATCAAAATTTTAAGTCAAATATTGATTTTCATATTAGAAAGAAACTACCCGATTCAAAATCAGTTATAAAAAGCGATCGAACCAGAATTATTCAAATTCTGTATAACTTGGTAAATAACGCTTTTAAGTATTCAAATCAAGGAAAAATTGAGATTGGTTACAAAATAAAAACTTCAGAAGTTGAATTTTATGTTACAGATAATGGAATCGGGGTAAAAGAAGAGGAAAAGGATTTTATCTTTGAACGTTTCGTGCAATCGGATGGATCAACCAGAAGACTATATGGGGGAACAGGATTAGGTCTTTCAATTTCAAAGGGACTGGTTGAATTACTCGGTGGTAGTATTGGTGTGGAGTCGGATGGAATAAGTGGTTCTCGGTTTTATTTTACTATCCCTTATAAATTTGTTTCTAAATCTTTAAAAGAACATTCTTCGGAAAACCTAGATAATTTAAACTGGAGCGACAAAAATATTCTTATTGTTGAAGATGATCATATAAGTTTTGAATTCCTTAAGGAATTATTGAGTGAAACTAAAATTAATATAAGCCATGCAGAAACTGGAGAAATAGCTTTGCAAGAATCAAAATCTAAGTCTTTTAATCTAATTTTAATGGATATTCAATTGCCAGATATTGATGGGTATGCTACAACAAAACTAATTAGAAAAATAAATCCGGATATTCCAATTATTGCTCAAACTGCTAACGCATTTGTTGAGGATCGCGAAAAATCAATAATTGCCGGATGTAATGATTATATTTCAAAACCTATAAATAGAAAATTATTACTAAGAATTATCAATCATTATATTTGAAAATCTTACTATCCTTTTATAAAATTTTTTAAACCAGGGCAATATTTTACATATAATATAGTAGATTTGGACAAAAGTATTGTCATAATAAGGTAAAACTATTGCATTGTTAAAAGGCTAGATAAATTTAGTTATCCCAATTTATATTTTTTCTTTTGGTTAATACTTTTAAATTTTAGATGTTGAACTTTAAGTAATAAAGTTATTATGGAATTAATAGAATGGTCTGATAAATATTTAGTTGGATATGATGAAATTGATAATCAGCATAAAGGACTGGTTATTATGATAAATGAACTTTTTACGTTCATGACAGAAGGCAAATCAAAGGAAAATTTGGAAATTATTTTTGATCACTTAACAGTTTACACCAAAGAGCATTTTAGCAACGAAGAAAAAATGATGTTAAAATATGACTATCCAGATTATGAGCAACATAAGTTAGAACATGTAAAATTTATTGAACGTTTAAATAGCTTTAAATCTGATTTTGAAAATAATAAAATTACTATATCCTTAGAGCTTTTAAATTTTTTAAAAGATTGGCTTTTAAATCATATAGTTATAACAGATAAAAAATACATGCCCCTTTTAGAAAAAAACAGATATGAATAAAGTATTTATAATGGATTTAATTTAAAATTTACATTATTTGCTTTAATAGTTCATTCACAGAAAACAAACCTTATTTTATGAAAGAAGTCTTATCTCCATTGGATATAATGAGGAACATGGTTGAAAAGTTACAGACTTTTTACCCAACACATGATAAAAAAGCCGGTGGGATAATACAATTTCATTTAAGACATTTAAATGAAAATATAGATTGTTATATAAAATCAGATGAAAAGGAATTAAGGTTTTTTGAAGGAACTGCAATTAATCCAACTGTTACGGTTAAATCTACTTTCTATAATTGGCTCGATTTGGCAGGAGGGAAGTTAAACCCAGTATTAGGAGTAATGACAGGAAAACTTAAATTTAAAGGTGATACTTCGTTTTTTAAGATATTACCCAGAAAAAAATTAGGTAAAGAGTTAGATATCCCCAAAGATCCGGTAACAAAATTTGAAAAAAATCCACAAAAGTACTGGACTAAACCTGAAAAGATAATTGTTTTAAGTGCTTCTCCAAGAGCACAAAATGGCTATACAGATTATTACCTTTCTCCTTTTATAAAGGGGATGAGAAAAAATGCTGAAGTTGAACTTGTTCATTTGGCTAAATACAAAATAAACCCTTGTACCGGATGTTTTTCGTGTTGGATGAAAATTCCCGGTGAATGCATATATCATAGCAAAGATGATTTTAATGTTCTGGCTGAAAAGATGTTTACAGCAGATTTAACTGTTTATGCATTTCCAATTTATGCAGATAGTATGCCCGGAATACTAAAAAATTATTTCGACAGATCTGTGAGTAGGGCGTATCCATACATGATCGAAGGGATGAACAGGGTTAGACATCCTCGCAGGTATATTCATGAAAATCATTCCATGGTTGTTTTTTCTATTTGTGGTTTTTTTGAGATGATTAACTTTGAACCAGTAAGAGCATATTTTCAAGCATTAGCTCATAACAGACATACACCTGTAATTGCAGAAATTTATCGAACAACTGCAGTTGGATTATATGGAAACCCTTTTGCATTTAAAATGCAAAGAAGTGTTTTAAATGCACTTGAAAAAGCTGGAGAAGATATCGTTACGCTTGGTAAAATTAAAAGAAGAACTCAAAAATTGATACATCAAAAATTTAGAGTTACATCAACTGATATAGATAAAGTAAACGAGTGGTGGAAAGAAAGTGAAGGAAGTCAGAAAAACGACTACTAAGTTAAAATTAGTTTATCCTTGATACTTCTCTTCCTTATATTCTTGAACAGGATCAATATCTAAAAATTTAGATAAAAATTTAACACCAATGTAAAATGGAATAGTATCGAGTAATGCTGCAACCATTTTAAAAATGTAATTAGAGGCAATTAACATTAAAAGAAATGAAAAGACGTGCGTGTCAGCATGCAGATCAATTGCTTTTGCACCATAATATGTAATTAAAACCACAGCAATCGAATCTATTAACTGACTTGTTAGCGTTGATCCATTATTTCGTAACCATAAATGTTTTCCTTTAGTCAACTTTTTTAAGAAATGGAAAATATGTACATCAACAAATTGAGCAGTAAGGTATGCAATCATAGAAGCTGCAGTAGCTCCAAATGTTAGTTCTCTTATTCTAAAAAATGCATCGCTGTTTATTTGTGGATTTTCAGGTAAGATTCCGGCAAACCATACGATAAATAAAACCCATCCATTCATTAATAAACCTACCCAAACTACCATGTTTGCTCTTTTTCTGCCATAAAGCTCACTTATAAAGTCAGTGCATAAAAATGTAATTGGATAGGGTAATACTCCAACAAAAACCATGAAAGGTATTTGAACACCATCCCAGGTAAAAGAAAGATCAATTAAGCGCGACAGACCTAAAATGTTAAGCATTGCCAATGATCCGACAAATAATCCTGAAAGAATTACAAATACGGCTTCTCTTCTAATTTTGTATTTATTTTCTGAGATGGTTCCTGTAAACATAAATTTTGATTAAGTAATTATAAAGATATATACATTTTAATTAATTATCAATTAGTATTTTCTAATAATTATATTAATGCTTAATTTAATTAACTCACATAACAAACAAATGCAGCTGTATATATGTTTTTTGAAATTAACTATTTGTTGTTTTTTTTATTAACATTATCATCTTAATAACTTATAATGAAATTCTAGTTATTCTTTCGAATATTTCTTATTTTTAAAGATTAGATTAAATTGCAAAAATGCATTTTTATATATTAAGTACAGATAATTAGCTTTTTAAATAAGTTTGGACACTCTAAATTACTTTTTATGAAGAAAAATGTTTACGCTATTTTTAATATAGAGCAGGAAGAAAAGGTCAGCGTTTCATTATTTCTTATTCAATCTGTTTTTTTAGGAATATTTTATGGTGCTTTTGATGTTGGAGCGCATTCATTATTCTTGAATTCTTATCCTGCATCAATGATTCCTAAAGCATATGTTATTTCAGGGATCGTTGGGATTATACTGACAACAATATATGCCAGACTTCAGAGCAGGTATAAATTCTCGACAGTAGCTATCTTTAATCTTATTTTTATCTCAATAAGTACAGCTCTTCTAAGAGTTCTATTTCAGTATACTGAAAGTGACTGGCTGGTATTCTTGATTTTTATTATGATGGGCCCCTTAAACATTATAGCATTACTCGGATTCTGGGGAGCTGTTGGTAGAATGTTTTCGCTCCGTCAGGGTAAACGCCTGTTTGGTCTTATCGATAGTGGACAAATTTTTGGTGCAATATTAAGTACATTTGCAATTCCTATACTGATTTCCGTTGGATTTGAGCAGAAAAACCTTCTCTTTTTAAGTTCAGTAAGCGTAATGTGTGCATTTGTTTTTCAAATTATAATTTCTATCAAGTATAACTTAAATCAAGTTGTAGCTAAAAAAGAGAAGAAAAAGAACAGATTGCCCGAACTTCTTAAAAACAAATATGTTTTGCATATGTCGATTTTTGTTGTTATGTCGATGTTAGCAGCTTTTTTCATTCAATTCTCATTTCTTTCTGTTACAAAAGAAAATTATCCTGATCATAACGACTTAGCTGAATTCCTGGGAGCATTTACTGGTAGTTTGTTATTGTTTACATTCTTATTTAAAACGTTCTTGTATAGTAAGCTCATGAAAACTTATGGCTTGAAAGTTAGTGTTCTAATCTCTGCATTTTTATTAGGAATCTTTACTGTAATTGCAATCGTGATAGGTTCTGTTTTTGGATATACAACAGCATCGGCCAGTTTTATGTTTTTCTTCCTGGTTATATCTTTAAGCAGACTTTTCTCAAAAGCACTGAAAGATGCAGTTGAAGTACCTTCATTTAAAATTCTATATCAATCTTTAAAAGCTGAAATCAGGCACGATGTTCAGGCTTATGTTGATGGAACCATAAATGAGATTGCAGCACTTTCTGCTGGATTATTGCTGGCAGCCTTAAGTCTTTTCGAATTTTTCAAATTAATACATTTTTCGTATTCCTTATTTTTTATTCTGATAATATGGTTTTTTGTAGCTCGAAAACTTTATATTGAATATCAAATTTCATTACAAAAATCATTAGCTGAATATAAAGGTAAAACAGATAAGATTGAAAGTGTATCAGATTTTATTGATCAAAATATTAATGATCGTTCGATTGATCATTACCAATTAACTTCCGGACTTGATATTGACTTTGATTTGCACCCTTTAAAATTTGAAGAAAAATTAGATCGTTTAACGAGTTCTGATAATACAATAATTAAAAGCTATGTGTCAAATAAAGTTTCAGAATCAAAATTATTCGATTCGTTACAACTTATAACGGAAAATAATGATGTTATACCAAAACTTTTAAACAGAGTTGAAATAAAAATAGATAAATCTCCAGGAGCAGAAAAACTTATTCATCTTTCTAAATCAAAAGGCACCGATGAGAGAATTCTTGCAGCGTATTTAATAGGTAAGTTTTATGAACCGTCGCTTTTTGTTTATCTAAAAGCATTATTAAGAGACTTGCAACTTCCGGTAAAAATTTCAGCAATAAAAGCTGCAACGAAAACAAAGAACATTGAGTTTTGCCCCTTAATTATAGATTATATCGATACAAATGGGTTAATACCTTATGTTTATGATTCAATGATAAGTTTTGGTGAAGATGCGTTAAGTACAATTGACCTTTATTTTTATAAGACTGGTATAAGTCATCGGATCATGTTGCGAATTGTCAAATTAATTGGGGAAATTGGTGGAGAAAAGGCAAAAAACCTGTTAACTAAGAAGCTTGATCATCCAAATGAGGAAGTTTTAAATTATGTGCTTGACGCATTAAAAGAGACCGAATTTAAAGCTGATGAAAAAACAATTACACAAATACATCAGATTATTGAAAAGCATATTGGAGTTGTTGGATTTAATATTGCGGCACAAGCTACTCTCAATGAAACGCCTGGTTTTGAATATTTAAAAGAGGCTTTAAACGAAGAAATAACATCCAACTACAATTTGTTATATTTGTTACTCTCACTGGCTTACGATTCGAAATCAATCATGCATGTTAAAGATAATATTGAAAGTGGAACAACAGAAGGAATAAGTTATGCATTAGAATTGCTTGATCTTTTTATTTATGAAGAGCTAAAACCAAAATTATTTCCAGTTGTTGAAGATATTTCAATTATCGAAAAAATTAAGCAACTCCAGAATTACTATCCTATCGAAAAACTCACATTTAATGAACTTATCATTTCTCTCATAAATAAGGATATAAATGAAACAAATATTTGGACAAAGGTTTGTGCTATATACGCTTTCTCAGAAATCGAGAATACGGAAATTCCAAATGATTTAATAGCTCATCTGTTTAATCCTCATGAAATATTAAGAGAAACAGCAGGAGTTGTAATACATCGAATTGATAAAAATCTGATGCATACAATTGGTAAGAGACTAAACCCAACATATAAAGAGGAACTTGATAATACCTTAGACTTATTAAACAGTTCAGAAAATCACTTGCTGGTTGAAAAAACATGGTTTTTAAAGTCGACTGAATATTTTAAAAATGTTGAGGGAAGATACATGTATGAGTTAGCAAAATCAATGAATAATTTGTTATTTGAATCATATGAATTA
Organism: Bacteroidales bacterium; assembly: GCA_003446015.1. GTDB lineage: Bacteria > Bacteroidota > Bacteroidia > Bacteroidales > UBA12077 > UBA12077. The sequence continues at coordinate 28,083 of DMBU01000137.1, forward strand.
AGTGATATTATTGTTTCTGATTTAAAAGATAAGGTGCTTCTCATTAAAGGATCTTCAATTTTACTAACTATCGACGATGAAAAAAGTTTTGATTTAGTTGAAGGAGAACTGTATGATATGAATGAGATTTTAAAGGATGCAAAAAGAAAGGTGTCAATTAAAAAGCAAGATGATGTAACTATTTTTTATGTAGAAAAAAATGATTTAATTTACAATATGTTTGATTTTCAAAAGATTGAAATGGCAATTATAAATTGGATAAATTCAAAAATCAGGACTTAGGAAACAAAATCATAAATAGATTATTTAAAAAAAGAAAGATATAATTTATGTTATTTAGATTTATTCGTAAAATTAAAATTTATTATATGCGAAAGACTACCATTTTTAAGCAACTTATTTTAAATGTGGTAATACCTGCAGTTTCGGCTTTGCTTATTTTAGGAGCCTTTAATTATAACCAAACAAAATCGAATCTTATTGAGTCGATAGATTCTAAGAATAAGATAATTTCTGAAGAAATTGTTCAAATCATGGAATTGCAAGATGTTGCTCTTGAAATAGTTGAGCAGTATTTGAATCCTGTTATGGAATCATATAGTAATAAACTAGTTCATGATTATTTTAAAAATACCGACAATATTGAATTTGCAGATCTTGATAAAATTCGTATTGAACTGGGGATGGATCCAGAAATGGAAGATATTTATATTATTAACCAGGAAGGATTTGTTGTAAATTCAACTTTTAAATCGGATCTCGGAATTAACTTGTTTTCGTTTGGTGAAGATCATAAACAAATGATTCTTCGGATATTTGAAGAGGGAAAATATGTAAACGAATTATTTACCATTGAAAATAGCACAAAAAGGTTAAAAAAATATACATATCATCCCACTCTTGACGGTAAATATATTGTAGAATTAGGTATTTATTCAAGACGTGCTGACGAGATCATTAATTTTATAAAAAATACAGGTAACGAATTGTCTCAAAACCAGCCTTCTATAGTCGATTTTAATATATTCATAAACAAGGATAATCCAACTTCTTTAAATAAAGATGTTGTATTATCGGAAAGCGAAACTGCTTTCATGAAAGAGCGATTTGTTAAACAAGACTCAATACGAATTCCAAAAAGGATTAATAAACAGAATCTGTATTATAATTATTTATATATACATCGGGTTAATTCCGATTTATATAAAGGCGCAGTTATTCGCATTATTTCAGACAGAACCCGTGAGGATATTTTACTTAGAAATGAATTAATCAAGTTTATAGCGATATTTGGTTTAACAATTATTGTTGTTATTATTCTTTTATATCGAAAGACAAAAGTAATCACTTCACCAATTAAAAAACTTGTCGAAAAAGTAAATCGTGTAACAAACGGTCATCTGAATGAACGTGCTGATGTTGTTGGTAACAATGAGATTACTACACTTTCTCAAAAATTTAATTCGATGATTGAAGAGTTGGAAAGTTATTACAATGAGTTGGAGCAAAAGGTAAAAGACCGAACAGCAGAAGTGGTTCGCCAAAAAGAAGAAATTGAAATTAAGAATAAGCATATAACAGATAGTATTCGATATGCGAAACGAATTCAGAATGCTATTTTACCTCCAGACAACTACGTAAAACAATTATTACCCAGCTCATTTATTTTATACAGACCAAAAGATATTGTAAGTGGTGATT
>DMBU01000152.1 GCA_003446015.1 Bacteroidales bacterium
AGAAACCGATGCTTATGGGATTCTAATAAAAAAATAAATTATTTGTTTGGTACGATTCATATTTCCGTTTCAAAATTTGTTTGCAAAAAAAATGAAACATTAATCGTAGAAAGGCATAACTATTCAGACCTACTTTATATTCTCATCTAAAAAATCCCCTCGTTTTTAAAAAGTGAGGGGATTTTTGCGTAAAATTTTAAGCTGTATTTATTCCTATTATTATCACTTGCTTAGCTTAAAATTAAGCTTTTGAAGTGTAATTAAATCTACACTATTATCAGTTAGATTTTTGTAGTTGACCTGACTTGGAATTCTGGGAACAAAATCTGTCCCCGTTACATCTTTTAATATTTTTGCACCAATCATATTGCCTACGCCACCACTCTCTTTCATTTCTGATTGTGTTTCAATAAAAGATTTCTCTGTTTGTTGAAAATTTTCTAATTGATCGCCATTTCCTTCAATATCGACCGTGCTTTTGGGATTTTCCAAATAAACAAGTACGCCTTTATCCGAAATTTTAAAGTCCAATTTACAAACTACAACATACGAATCAATAGTAAGCGTAACGCCTTTTTTATTCCATACGTTTATCCTTTGATTGACTATGTCTTTTTTTACTTTAAAACGAAAAATGGCTTCTCCTCCGCTTATTCCTTTTTCTATAAATTCAACTGTTGCGCCATCGTATGGTTCCATTTTATCTTTATCTTTCTGTGTAAAGGAAGAAATAGTCCATAATCCTAGTAATTTGGATGTTACTTCACTGTATTCTTTTGTTCCCGGGGTGTGATAAGGATTTTTTTTTGCATATACATTGATAAAACTTATCATAATTAAACCGATCATAAATATTTTTTTCATGTTAATAAGATTTACAAAGCGCCTACTCTTTAAAGGATTTTCGGCTTTCTCCTTTTTGCTTTAAGATGTAATCTTTATTTTCTTGGCGGATAATAATTGTAAAGAACATTTTCGATATGCCATATCATGGGCAAAGGATAAGCATTACCGCTGCCGTAATTTGCATCTCCCTTAATTCCGGTAAAAAATATTAATCCTGCTTTTCCATTTAAAACATCTTTGATCGCGACTTCTTCGCCATCAGCAGTTTTAACATTAAAATCAGGTAGTTCCAAACCCACGATGTCGCCATCAGCCCAATCTTTAAAAGTTGGTTCTTTTCCTTTTGTAAACGATTTATTCTTATCTATTTTGGCATCGTTCTCTTTTGTGATATAATCAGGTAAATAATCTTCAAGTTTTTTCTTGTCAGGAGGTATTACAGCTTTGCTTAAAATGCTGAACTGAAACTCATCTCCCGTATAGCTTGCTACCATATGCTTATTGTATCCGTTTTGATAGGCAACGACAGCATTTTTGGCAATCAACAAAAGATTTAGCATTTCTGGATTCGCAAAATCTTTTTTTGTTCCAAATCGAGTAATGAAATCAGGCGCTTCTTCGGTTTTTAATTCAGGTAAATAATAAAATTTTAAATGAGGAAACATGCTTTCGTCAAAAGTTGTGTTTGATTGGCCTATCAACACAACTATCGTTTCATCAGGTGCATGTTTGTACTTTTTTGCTTTAAACTGCGCATTAACATTAAGACTTATTGAGCTTAATACTAATAATAAAATCAAATAATTCCATTTAATACTTTTCATGATTCTTTGTTTTAGTTTATATTTTTTGAATATTATTTTTTATTTTTTGTTGCTCTACCAGGATATAAATTGCCACATTGAGTGCAATAATTTCCATGAGGTGTTTTAATGTTTGCTTTGCATGTGGGACATTTATTAATCAATTTTTCGCCACAATATGGACAGAATTCAACAGCTTCCTCTTTGGTACAAAAAAAGCTGCATCCCGTACAAATTTTAAACTGATATTTAATTGTATCCATTTCCATTATTTATTAATCTAATATTCAATTAAAATGCCAAAATTCGGAACTCATTGCTAATTAGCATTTTTTGATTATTTTTGAAATATTATTCAGCTAAAACTGTAGACAACTTCTTCTACAATGCAGAACAAGATTGCCACAGCCATTATTAAAAGATTATGGGAAGAATATTTAAGATTTTTCTACTATTTCTTGTTTTTGCCGGCAATGCTGAAGCAAAACTTAGATGGACTCCAATTGTCACTCCTGATAAGATTATCAGAGTTGTTGGTGGCGAATCGTTAAAAAATTATTGGGTTCTTGACGAACACAACGTAATTTTTCATTTTAATGAAGATAAATGGATAGCGTATCCTAGTCATCTATTTTTTTCTGAATATCAAACAAGAATATATAATCCAATTCTTATTTCCGAAAATCATCTAATCGTTCTTTTGACAGACTTAGACTGGAAAACGCATTTTGCTGAAATCAAAGAAGGAAAAATAACTTATAATAATTTTACTTCTCGCTTCCCTATTCATGGTATTCTAAACGTAAAGGGAACTTTATATGCTACGGGCGATTTTGGTTCAATTTATAAGTTAGAAAACAGTTCTTGGAAAGAAATACCATCTCCTATTAAAACTCATATTATTTCGACAGAATATGATCATAAAGGAGATCTTTGGCTTGGAACAAAAGGAGAAGGCATTTTTTCTTGGAACGGAAAAGAATTCTACTCTTATTCGGTCCCAAAGGAGATTACAAAAAGCACCCTAACAGATATTAAGTGCTTAAACGACAGCGTTTATTTTTGCACGTCAAACAATATTATTTATACACTAATCAATAAACAAGCATATCAAATTACATCGAATCAATCACCATTTCTAAATTCACTAAGTTTATTGAGCAATGGTTATTATAAAATAATTTCAAAAAGCAAAAAGACAAGATTTATACCTTTTTTATATAGAATAAAATCGTTTAAAGAACTTAATGATGGCAGGAGCGCTTTACTATTAACTCAGAATAGCGAGTTGTATTATGATCAGGAATATGATGGCAATTTTTTTCTCGATCAAGCTTCAATAGTTGGTCTTGAAGGCCCGGATTTTTCTTTTGAAGGATTTGATTTAGAACCCAATGATGGTCATTTAAGATTTTATACTAGGCTTAGACCGGGAATAATCTTAAACGATTTTGACAAGGATAATCATTCCGACATTTTATTTTTTAATGTCTCTGACAAGCGGCATCCTTATTTATTTATAAACAACAAAAATAATTATTTCACTGATTTTGCCGACCCATACGGCCTCAACAATCTATCGTTTAATGGCTTTTTCTCCTATGCTTTTGATTTGAATGGCGACAGTAAAACTGAAATTATAACGGCAGATTATGGAAATGAAACCAATTATTTGAATATTTATGAAAAAATTGCCGGTCAATATCAGCTTTCTTTTTCATACACAATTCCAACAAAATACGCCTCAGAACCTATACAACAACTTAGTGTTACAGATATAGACAATAATGGCAATTTAGATTTAGCTCTTGTTTTTGGATATAGCCAAGCAGGAAAAGGCAATATCCTTTTTCTAAAAAATAATGGGTTTGGGAATTTCAGCCAGTTTGAAAGTACAAAACCTGATTTATTCGAAGGCTGGAATGTTAAAACAATTTTTGCCGACTTTAACAATGATGATTTAGATGATATCTTGTTTGTTAGAAACTGGGGTTCAAATGTTATTTATTTCCGAAACAAAAAAGATAGTTGGGATATTTACGAACTTGATAAAATGGCGCCACAACATCCACAACGCAAAGCAGATGCAACGGCTTTTGATTTTGACAATGATGGAGATTTGGATATTTTTGCTTTAGGCGAAAATCCCTTTATTACAGTTTTTGAAAATGATGGAAGAGGAAATTTTACGGATATAACTGAAAAAAGCGGATTAGATTTATTGAACGATGGCGAAAAAAACGGTCAAATAACTTCGGGTGACTTTGATAATAATGGTTTCATTGATATTTTTCTTTGTATTTTATCAAAAGGAAAAATAGAAAATCACATTTTTTTAAACGATTCTTCGCATGTTTTCCGAGACAAATCAGATGATTTAGGAATTTCTAACGAAAAAATAGAATTTGCTGCTACAGGCGATATTGATGGAGATGGTGATATAGATCTGTATGGATTTAAGAAGGGAAATAATGTTCTTTGGATTAACAATCTTGACGACTCAAATTATCTACGTATTAAGTTAGTCGGAGTTTTATCAAACAGCGAAGCCATTGGCGCAAAAATTTGGGTTTACGAGTCAGGACATATCGATGAGCCGGAATATTTGATTGGATATAGACAAATTGGAAGTCAACTCTTAGGACTCAATCATCAAAATGAAATGACATCGCATTTAGGTATAGGCAAACATCATTTGTCTGATGTTGTGATAAAATTTCCTTCAGGAAAAATAAAGATTTTAAAAGCAATTTCATCAGGGAAATCAATCAATTTGGCTGAATTATCAGCTCCTTGGTCATGGTGGTATTCTTTTGAACATAAAGCCTATATCTTATTAAAGAACAACGAATTTCAAGACTATTTAAAGATTGTATTACTTGGACTTTTATCACTTCTTATTTCATGTTATTATGGCTATAGGCGATTTCAATGGAATTTCCCTTTAATAAACCTAATTGCATCAGTGAATTTAATTGTCTTTATATTACTTCTTGGCTCACTATCGTCAGCAGTTTCAACTATAAAATACTATATTCCTCTAACTGTGATTATTCTTGGTTCGCTTGGACCTTTGGGATTTTTTTATTGGATAAAAGACGCTGTAAATATAAAATCGCAAGAACAACAGAATTATGATCTGTTTCAATTATTATTGAATTTTACTCATGGCGCTTGGGCTTTAAGTAATTTGAATAGTTTACAACTGTTTTTTGAAAATTTATCTGTAGAGGAAATAAACGAGCCTACTTATAAAACGCCTTTTGAAAAACGAAAAGAAACCTTTATTAATCTAACTTTTCCGCTTCTAAATCAAATCATTTCATCATCAAAAAGCCTAAAGATTAATACCGACATTGAACTCAATTTAGAAAAATGCACTAACAAAATAGTAAAAACATTGGAATCTGATTTTACATTAATAAACGTAATTACTAAAGAACAGCTTTCAATCTCAATAATAAATCTAAAAGAATTTCTATCTAAACTTAATAAAATTGTCTTTGCCAAATACATTTGCAATCCTGCAAAAATTATAGAAAATATTCAAAATGAATTGAATACAATTGTAATTAAAGATTCGGTTCAACTTAACATTGTTAATCTTCTTTCCGAAGATGCAACCGTCCTTATCGACCCAACGGAGCTGGCGAGTATTATCGACAATTGCATACAAAACGCCCTAAAATCAATGCAAAAGAATACAGATAAAAAATTGACTTTAAAATTATTAAATGGTGATACTCGAATTTATATCGAAATAACCGACAATGGGGCTGGCATTCCAAAAGATGATTTCCAAAAGATATTTGAAAACGGTTATTCTACAAATAAAAGTTCGGGTTATGGGTTGTTTTACTCTAAAGAAACATTATCAAAATATGGAGGAAGAATTTATGTGAAAACAAGTACTCCACGGAAAAACACGACACTAGTTATTGAATTACAAAAAGGGTCCAAAAATGAAGCAATTAATATTAATTATTGACGACGATGAAAATTTTATAGCCGATTTAAAGCTATTGCTGAAAAAAAATTTCGATGCAGTTTCGGCCGATAATATTCAGGAAGGAATGATTCTTTTACAAAAACATTCGCCCGATCTTATAATTTTAGATCTCATGCTAAAAGATGGCGAAAGTGGTTTATCAGCCATTGATCTGATCAAAATGGAAGATAAAAATATTCCCATTATAATGGTAACTGACTATAGTTCAGTAGAAACTGCAATTAAAGCAATTAAAAAAGGAGCTTTCGATTATATTTCAAAAACCACAAAAATTTCCGAGTTAAAATTATTGATTGATAAAGCATTGGAGCATCGCTTACTGTTACTAAGAACAAAAGCATTTGAAGAAGATTTGGAAAAACCATTCAAAAATATGATTGGAACGAGTGTAGTTATGCAAAAACTCAAGGAACAAATTCAACTTTTTGCCAACAACAGCAGCACTTTGCTTATTTATGGCGAAAGTGGAACAGGAAAAGAATTAGTAACACGCCAGATTCATCAAATTAGTGAACGAGCAAATGAGCCGTTTATAGCGGTAAATTGTGCAGCTATTCCAAAAGAGCTTTTAGAAAGCGAACTATTTGGCTATGAAAAAGGAGCATTCACAGGCGCCGATTCGCGGACTGCCGGAAGATTTGAATTAGCCGGCAACGGAACACTTTTCCTTGATGAAATTGGCGAACTTGACCAAAGAGCACAAGTGACTTTGTTAAGAGTATTACAAGAAAAAGAATTCTATCGAGTTGGAGGAAGAAATCCTATAAAAACAAACGCTCGAGTAATTGCTGCCACAAACAAGAAATTAGAAACAATGGTTAAAAAAGGACTGTTCAGAGAAGACTTATTTTATAGGCTTGATATTCTTCGAATTGATGTCCCACCTCTTAGGGAACGAAAAAAAGATATTCCTTTACTGGTTAAACATTTTACGAAAGTAGCTTCGCAAGAAGCTAAGGTTCCTTTAAAAATGTTTGCCAAAGAATCATTGCAACTTTTAATGGATTATGATTGGCCAGGTAATGTGCGGGAACTATACAATTTCATTATGCGAGCAGTTGTCCTTTCTCAGAATAGTGAAGAAATTTGCTTAAATCTTCCTGATAGAATGAGATTAGGAGTTTTAGATGCTTATTATCAACTCGATAATGAAATAAAAAGCTGGTCAGATTTAATAGAAGCAAGAAAAAATGCGGCAGACAAAGCATCACGCCAAGTTGAAAAATATTTTATCGAAAAATCATTAATTAAATATAATAACAACATAAGTTTATGCGCCAAAGAGCTTGGTATTGATAGAACTACCTTACATAAAACGATAAAAAGAATTAAAGACGGCGAAAATTAAAGTTTATGATACTTTGCATTGAAATATAGGCTCACAGCCAAAATAGATTTTGTGAGATGTTAATAGGTGCGTAAAAAGCGAATTCGTAGTATTTGCTATTATAAACCAACTTTTTTCCTAATTTTGTCAGCGTTCTAGAAAAACCCATCGATGAGTATTATCCAAACAGCA
>DMBU01000045.1 GCA_003446015.1 Bacteroidales bacterium
ACAAACTATCAGATCTGCTGCCACAAAATTTACCGCTCTCACCTGAAAAAGAGTTGGTGTAGTTGGTCGGAGGGATACAATGACTCGTCATTTATTTCTGCAATTCTATGCATTAATAATTTTTTTAATTCTAAGGATGTCATTATAATAAATTGTTTCTCGACTGTAAATATACAAAATTTTGGTTTGAGATTTTCATATACTATTTTTCTAACTCTATGGCAATGTACATTAGTGGCATCCTGTTTTAATATAATCAACAGATCCAAATGAAAATGGACGCTGAGCTATAATTTCAAAGTATTCAAAAGATGAATCAAAATATTTGTCGGCTGGGTTAATTCCAGATTTCTTAATTCCGTAATAATGAATTCTAATTAATTCGTCCTTAGCTGAAATAATCTATAATTAGCCATTAAGTAATGCCTTAGATTGCTTTAAAATTTGCTCAGTTTTAGAAGTCAAATTAAAAAATAGGCGAAACAATGTAAAATGAGTTAACCTTTTTATTTAGAAGATATTAGCTATGTTTTATATCAATTGATTATTTAAAACTGTTTATCTCTTTATTATTTTTGTTGTAAATACATCTTTTTCAGTCTGAATTCTTATAATATATACAGCGTTTTCTAAGTTGGATAAGTCAGTTTTATATTCATTAATTGCAATTTTTGCTTTATAATATAGAATTTCTTTTCCTGATAAATCTGAAATTGTGATACTTTCTATTTTTAGTTTCTCACTTTTCACTGAAAGTGAATTAGTTGTTGGATTGGGGTAAATAAAAATATCTGGATTTTGTTGGGCTTCAATGATGCCTATTAAAAAATCATTCTGAAACACTCTAACTTGTCCTGACAATTCACCGTTTTCGTTATTATAAGGAGATCCGATTGCAACTATTGAGCCATCTGAACTTAAACTGATTGATTCTCCATAAAAGCTGCCAGCTGTTTTCCCATTAATATCCTCTCCAATTTGCTCCCATATTTCAGAATTGTTTTGGAAAACTCTAACATGTCCTGCACTTGTTCCATTTTCGTCATTCCATGGCGCACCAACTGCAAAAACCGATCCATCAGAACTTAAACTAACTGACCAGCCTAAAAGGTCAACCTCAGCTTCTCCATCAATATCACCTCCTATTTGTTCCCAGATGCCTGAATTATTTTTGAAAACTCTAACGTGTCCAGCATTTCTGCCGTTTCCGTCGTTATATGTAGCTCCAACGGCAACTATTGAGCCGTCAGAACTTAGACTGACTGAAAAGCCAGAACCGTCACTTGCAGCTTCCCCATCAATATCCTCTCCAATTTGCTCCCATATACCTGAATTATTTTGAAAGACTCTAACATGTCCGGCACCATCTCCATTTCCGTCGTTTGATTGAGCACCAACAGCAACAATCGAACCGTCAGAACTTAAACTAACTGACCAGCCTGAAAGGTCGCGTGCGGCTTCACCATCAATATCATCTCCAATTTGTTCCCATATGCCTGAATTGTTTATGTAGACTCTAACATGACCAGCACTCGTGCCGATTCCGTCGTTAAAAGGAGCTCCGATAGCTACAATTGAACCGTTAGAACTTAAACTAATTGAATAGCCTGAAGAGTCGTCTTTTGCTTCTCCATCAATATCCTCTCCAATTTGTTCCCATATGCCTGAATTGTTTTTAAAAACTCTAACATGGCCAGCACTATTGCCGTTTCCGTCGTTATAAGGAGTTCCTATTGCGACAATAGAACCATCAGAACTTAAACTGACTGACCATCCGAAATAATCGTAATCAGCTTCTCCATAAATATCGTCTCCAATTTGTTCCCATGTTCCAGAATTGTTTTTTAAAACTCTAACATGCCCTCTATCTTGGCCGTTTCCGTTGCTATGAGAAGTTCCTATTGCTAAAATCGAACCATCAGAACTTATACTGACTGACTTACCTGAACTATTATTTGCTTCTCCATTAATATCACTTCCTACTTGTTGCCATTGGGCATTTCCTGTTAGTCCTACGATTAAGAAAATTAAAAAAATGTAATTTTTGTTTTTCATCAGTTTAAAATTTGTTTTTTAATATTCAGACTGGTCTAGCCCCCAATTAAACGNNAGCTGTGATATTTGTTTTTGAGGAAGCCAAACGGTATCATCATCAAATTTCACTAGGATTTCGGTTTGGCCATCTTCTAATTGAAATATTTTTATTTCGGAATTATTCATCTTTAGTTTTTTCAAAAATAAGGATTATTCTAATCTTTAAAAGGGTCTTGATTTAATCCTCGTCATTTTCTGCATATCCGTCTCCCTATGACCGATAAACTGCAATACATCATTCTGATAAATAGATTTGCCTGCATAGTCGGTAGTTGTTATAACAGCTCCGTTGGTCACTTTTTTTCTTTTGTTTTATTCCTGTTGGCTTGTAAATGTAGTCTATTTTTTTATTGCGGGCAAAAGCTGTTTTTGCTAATTGGGGGGGGGTGTTTCAAAAGTGCGCGAGCGGAATTAAAAACAAACCTACAATTCTTTTAAAACAACAAAACCCGGTTGCCCTTTTTATTAGGTCGGAACGAAC
>DMBU01000046.1 GCA_003446015.1 Bacteroidales bacterium
TTGTGTATAAAGAGTAGTTTAGCAAAGGGGCAAATGAAGAAAAGCGGACAATCGTTAAAATTATATGGAAATCACTCTTATAACAGATTCTCTGATTTTAAAAAAGCTTTGCCATCAACAATTCTTTTAGAAATTGTCTGAATGGTTTCCGTTTCAGCAATTTCCAGAAAACCTTCACGCACATGTACATACTTCTCGTGCAAAGGGCAGGGATTATTATTACTGCAGTTTTTCAAGCCAAATCCACATTTGGTAAAACAAGAATCTCCTTCCATAATAACAATAACTTTATAAAGTGTAAGATCCTGATTTTCATTACCAAAATAAAAACCACCACCTCTTCCTTTCGATGACTCTATGAGTTTGTGTTTTGTCAATAATTGCAATATTTTTGCTGTAAAAGCCGGTGGAGTTTCTATTTCTTTAGCAATTTCGTTTACTCCGGGACGTTTCTTGTCCCAATTCTGAAGTTGGACATAAACCAATGCTCTTATTGCATATTCAGTGCTTTTTGTTAACATATCAAGTTAATTCATTAAATCCTTCTCTAATTCAATCGCTTTTTTAAATAAAATATTGTTTTCTAAATGAATATGTCTATGTAAGTCATTTTCAAATTCTTGCAACGCCTTCATTGTAGAATTATAGGTATTACAACCATCATCGGGTGTTGAATAACTTTTTGTCAATTGAGAAATTTTTTCAAATCGTTCACCTTCAATCTGATGTTCAATTTCCATTTGGCTTATAGGTGCTATGATTTTCCCGAATTCGCTTTTATCTATTAGATCTTTACTAATACTTTGTACTAATTTTTTAATGTATGGAAATAGTATTAACTCTTCTTTTTTCATGTGTAAGGTTAAATTTTCAGAAGCTTCCTTAAACATTTTATAAACCTCAACTAATTCAGGATGATTACTTCCATGGACATCACTAATTTTTTGAAGGTTTTTAGTTAAAAACGGAATATTATCATTCACATAGCTATGATGCCTTTTTACAATATATTCACATAAATCATCTAATTGTAAACCTTCAAGATATTTTGAATCAGGATCAGGTGTTTCAACTATTGAAATGATTTCAGGTAATAGTTTATTTATATCAATATTTGCTTTATTACATGCATCAATTAATGGAACACCTCCATTGCAACAATAGTCAATTTTGTTTTGATCAAATAACTTTGCTACTCTAAAATTATCTTTAACAATCTCACCAACAATTGTTTTACTATTAATCTCCATAATAACAACATTTTAAAATTTATTTTACAAAGATATGAAAATTTTATCTAAGGATAAAAAGGTCTTTTTATATTTTTATATATATTTGTACTAATTGTTTAATCTTAAAACTTAAAGTATGAAAACAAAAAGACTTTGGATTGGGTTTATTCTTGTTATGGTAATCTCTTTTGGAATACTCGGTTATTTCGGAAGAGAAATCTACAGAAAAGCACCTCCAATCCCTGAAAAATTTATCACATCAAATGGCGATGTGATTATGACTTCATCCGATATAAAGGATGGACAAAATATTTGGCAATCGATAGGAGGTCAGGAAGTTGGAACAGTGTGGGGACATGGTGCATACAAAGCCCCGGACTGGACAGCTGATTGGTTACATCGCGAAGCAGTTTTTATTCTTAATAAATGGGCAAGCAATGATCATTCCTTATCTTATGAAGAATTGGATAATGAATACAAAGCCATGCTCAGAGAACGTTTGAAGAAAGAGCTCAGAAAAAACACCTACAATGAAAATACAAATACAATTATAATTTCTCCTGTTCGTGCTGAAGCATTTAAAGAAATTAGCAAGCACTATGCAGGATTATTCATGAATGATCTTTCAAAAGCAAACCTGCGCGAATCATATAGCATTCCGGCTAATACCATTAAAACAAATGATAGGATGTTTAAAATGAATGCATTCTTCTTTTGGGCTACATGGTCAACGGTTACTGAACGCCCTGGAAAAGAAATCAGTTACACAAACAACTGGCCTCCAGACAAGCTTGTTGGAAACGAACCTACCAGTCCATTGATTTTATGGACGGGTTTTAGCGTGATAATCTTATTAGCCGGAATTGGTTTATTAGGATGGTATTATGCTGCCAACAGAGAAGACGAAGATCACAGTCCCGTACCAGATGTTAATCCTTTATCAGGAACAAAATTAACTCCTTCCATGAAAGCTACCTTAAAGTATTTCTGGATTGTAACCTTATTAATTTTAGTTCAAATCTTAATGGGTGTTATTACTGCACACTATGGGGTTGAAGGTCTTGGGTTTTATGGTTTACCACTTGCCGATTTCTTGCCTTATTCTATTTCCAGAACATGGCATGTTCAATTAGCTATTTTCTGGATTGCAACATCATGGCTTGCTACCGGATTATTTATAGCCCCTGCAATTTCGGGTAAAGAACCAAAATTTCAGAAATTTGGTGTTAATTTTCTTTTTATAGCGCTTTTAATCATTGTTGCAGGTTCTCTAATTGGTCAATGGATGGGTGTTATGCAAAAATTAGGTCTGATAGAAAACTTTTGGTTTGGTCATCAAGGATATGAATATGTTGATTTAGGACGTTTCTGGCAAATATTCCTACTTATTGGATTATTCTTATGGTTGTTTTTAATGGGAAGAGCAATCTGGCCTGCACTTAAAAAAGGTGCAGATAACAGACACCTTTTAATCATGTTTTTAATTGCTTCTATTGCAATAGCTTCGTTTTACGGAGCAGGACTTATGTGGGGAAGACAAACACATTTAGCTATTGCAGAATATTGGAGATGGTGGGTTGTACACCTTTGGGTAGAAGGCTTTTTTGAGGTATTTGCTACCGTAGTAATTGCATTTCTATTTGTTCGGATGCAATTAATCAGAACTTCTATTGCTACTGCAAGTGTATTATTTTCTACCATCATATTTTTATCTGGAGGGATCCTGGGAACATTCCACCACTTATATTTTACAGGAACCCCAACTGCAGTGTTAGCTTTGGGGGCTTCGTTTAGCGCTTTGGAAGTTGTTCCATTGGTTCTAATGGGATTTGAAGGATACCATAATATGAAGCTAAGCAGAACCAAGGAATGGGTGAACGCTTATAAATGGCCGATTTACTTTTTTGTTGCAGTAGCTTTTTGGAATTTTCTGGGAGCTGGCATTTTTGGCTTTTTAATTAATCCTCCAATTGCACTGTATTATATGCAAGGATTAAACACAACTCCGGTTCACGGACACACAGCCTTATTTGGTGTATATGGAATGTTAGGAATCGGACTAATGCTATTTGTATTAAGAGACATGGATTTAAAGGCCATTTGGAAAGAAAAAACGATTAAATATGCTTTTTGGATGCTAAACATTGGTTTGCTATTAATGGTATTAATTAGTGTTTTACCTGTAGGTTTAGCGCAAACAGTGGTCAGTGTAAAACATGGTTTATGGTATGCACGTTCTGCTGAATTTCTTGAACAACCAACTCTTGAAACCATTCGATGGCTAAGAGTAATTGGAGATACAATATTTGCTATTGGATCACTATACTTAGGCTGGTTTGTTTTTGGTTTAAAAACAGGTTGGTCGATAAAAAAATAATAGTTAAAATAATAAGCCCAGAGCAATTCTGGGCTTATATTTAATAAATTCAAATATGTTAGTTAGCAAATCAGATTTTCGAAATGAAGTTTTCAAATTAAAAAGGAATTTAACTTCGTCAGAAAGAATTATAAAATCTCAATCCATTTTCAAGAAAATTGAACAATTGCAAATATTCAATCATGCTAAGACTATATTAATATATTGGTCCCTGGATGATGAAGTATTCACACATGACGTTACCAAAAGATGGAATCATTTGAAAAGAATATTATTGCCAGTAACTTTAAAAGAAGAATTAGAATTAAGGGAATTCAAAGGAACACATTTGTTAAAAGAATCTTCGAAAATGAAATTAAAAGAACCTGTTGGCAAAGCTTTTACAGCATTTAATGAAATTGATATGGCAATTGTACCAGGCCTGGCCTTCGACAATCAAAATAACAGAATTGGGTATGGAAAAGGATATTACGATAAATTATTAAGTAATTTGTCGGTGTTTAAAATTGGTATTTGTTTTGATTTTCAGATATTTGACAATATCTCTACTACAGAAAGAGATATAAAAATGGATATGGTAATAACAAACTAACCATTAAAAGCTTTCATTTTTTCCTGTTTTCTCTTCTCCAAATTAAATAGTCCCTAATGACTTCTAAAAATGTAATAAGCCCTATGAAGATCACAAGTATAATTAATTAAAAAATTTCATTCTCATTTTCAGACACTTATACAAGCATATTTAAAATAATCCAAAAAAAACTTGACAAATAAGAAATGACAGCATATCTTTGTGAGTGAATACTAACTTACATTGCTATGTTTTCAGAAAGACAAAAAGAAATATTATCAACATCAGTAGAAATAATAGCCGAAAAAGGCATACAAGGTTTAACAATAAAAAACCTGTCGAAAGCAATAGGTGTATCTGAAGCTGCAATTTATCGTCATTTTGATAGTAAAGCTAATATTTTAATGACTATTCTTAAATTATTTGAACATGAAAGTAATAAATTTTTAAAGAACGGAACAAATATGAACCCTAGTGAAAAAATAATCGATTTTTTTAACAAGATGCTTACTGTATTTCAGGCCAGTCCATCAATTGCTTCGGTTATTTTTGCTGAAGAAATATTTCACAATGATGCTTCATTGTCGGGTCTAATAAACTCTATTATGAAAAATAATCAGGATTATGTGAATAATATTATTAAAGATGGGCAGAATTTGAAAATTTATCGTAACGATATTTCAAGTGACCATCTTACCTTATATATATCAGGGGCAATGAGATTATTAGTTAAGGATTGGCGTAATGAAAATTCAAAAGATGATCTTATTCTGAAAGGAGAATCTCTTTTAAATACATTTTTCAATTTAATCAAATCATAAAAAAATTTGCCCTGTTAGTTAGTGAGTATTAACAAACTTTAAATCAAAATAACATGAAACGAATTCTTAATTGGCTTTTAGATTATAGCTGGGTATCAATGATTGTAATACTTTTTATTTCGGTATTTGCATTTTACTGGATGAAAGAAAACACACAAATGGAAACTGATCTGGATGAATATATGCCTAAAAACCATCCGGCATTTATTTATAGCGATGAAGCTGAAGATATCTTTAACATTAAAGATGGGATTATTATCGCTATTGAAAATAAAAATGGAGTTTATAATCCGATTACTCTGAAAAAGATAAAAGATCTTACAAAGGAAATTCAAAAGTTACCTGAAGTTGAAAAAGACGATGTAACATCGCTTTATACCGCCGATAACATTATTGGTACCGAAGAAGGTTTAGATGTTAAGGCGTTTTATAAAAACGTTCCAAAATCTGACAAAGATCTTATTAAACTAACTCATAATGTGCGCAATAATGATATGATTAATTTAAGATTAGTGTCGCAAGATGAAACCGTAACTTTAATTATTGCGAATATTCATGATGATGCTTTTTCACAAGAATTTTATCAACAAATACTTAATATTAGTCATTCTTATGAAGATGATGAACACAAACTATATGTTGCAGGAACTCCAATTGTAGAAGGCACTTTGGCACATCTTGCGCCAAAAGATATGGCAAAAATGATTCCTATCGTTGTTGTTGTAATCCTGATTGTTCTGTTCCTATTACTAAGAAGTGTAAAAGGCACCTTATTAACCTTTTTTGTTGTAATCATAAGCACTCTATGGACTTTTGGCTTAATGGCATGGATTGGCATCCCAATTTATTCTGTTTCCACAATGATTCCGGTAATGTTAATTGCAATAGGAGTTGCTGATGGGATTCACTTATTTAATCATCTGCAACTGCATATAAGTCAACATCCGGGAGTAAATAAAAAGGATGCCATTAAAGATATGATAAGTCATATGCTATCTCCGGTAATTATGACTTCGGTTACTACTGCTGTAGGATTTATCTCATTACTTACCTCTCAGGTTTATCCAATTAAATACTTTGGATTGTTTACTGCTTTTGGTGTAATGTCGGCTATGGTATTTTCACTAATCTTTATTCCTGCCGGACTAATGATTTTTGGATTACCAAAAGCATCTAAAAAGATAAAAGAATCAAAAGCATCCGGAGATAATTTTGCGTATCGTGTAGCAGCTTATTTGCTAAAACACAAGATGATTTCGATTTATGTTTCAGTATTTATTATCTTATTTTCTATTGTCGGGATGCAGAAGATATGGATTAACTCCAGCTTTCTGGATAAATTCGAAAAAGACAGCGAAATAGTTTTAACGGATGCATATATAAATGAGAAATTCGGAGGAACGTCAAATATTAATCTGATACTTGAGTCAAAAGAAAAAGATCAGTTTAAAGATCCTGAAACACTTCGATTAGTTGACCTGCTTCAGGAAGATATTGAAAGTAGTCTGGATGTGGTTGGAGATTCTTTTTCGCTTTCGGATTATTTACGCAGAATGAATAAAGTAATGCATGCTGACAGGGAAGATTTTAACACCATTCCTGATTCTAAGGATCTTAATGCACAATATCTCTTACTTTATGAAATGTCCGGGGACCCAGACAATCTTTGGAAAGTTGTGAATTATGACTATTCAAAATTAAATGTCAATATTCAACTAAAAAGTGATGATTCAAAATCAATTCGCTCAGCAATAGACCTAATAAAGCAATATGAAGGAAAATTTAATGAATTAGGTATTGATGTAAATTATGCAGGATCCGGTTACAAGGCGCTTGTATTTACCGATTTAATATTGAAAGGTCAAATTTCAAGTTTAATTCTGTCTTTATTAATCGTTATTGTATTGCTTTCTGTCATGTTTAAGAAAATCATTGTAGGCCTGGCAGCTACAGTTCCTATCATACTTACCGCATTTATTAGTTTCGGTTTAATGGGGGCTTTAAATATCCCATTAAGTACAACTACAGCTCTTTTATCAAGCATTGCTATAGGAATTGGAATTGATTACGCTGTTCATTTTGTTGAACAATATCGACTCAATGCAGAAAAGGGATTGGACCTGTTACAAACAGCACAGAATACCATGTATCATTCAGGACGGGCAATTTCTTTTAACGCCATAGTTGTAATTGCCGGATTCATGGTATTACTATTTTCAGTATTCCCTCCCAACAGAGAATTAGGAGCATTGATTTCATTAAATATGTTTACCTCATTTTTGGGAACATTAACCATTATGTTGGTTATCCTGAATTATTCAAAAGTATTCTTTAAAAAGAAAAACTAGAGTTATGCCTTTAATTTTAATACTCATATTCTGTTCTGGTATTTTTTCTCTTAACTATATAGAGAAATCGGAAATAACTATAGCAAAGATCATGTGTATTCAAAATGATTTAACCTCTATAATTTCACAAAAAAATAATGTACCTAATACTAAAACATTCACAAAAAATAAAAAAATAAATATTATGAAAAAAGTAAAATTTGCCACATTTCTATTGCTTTTTGCAATAGCAGGCACAGAAATTTCTGCCCAAAGCTTAACCGCTCAGAAAATAATTGAGAATGTCTATTACAGACCAACAGGAGCAGATGGAACTTCAGAATTAAGTATGCATTTAATTGATTCTCGAAACAACGAAAGAATCAGACAAATCAAACAATTCTCAAAGGATTTCGGCAAGGAAGAAAAAAGCATTATGTTTTTTATGTCGCCTGCTGATGTTAAAAACACCTCATTTATGAATTGGAGTTACGACGATGCTTCTAAAGATGACGATCAGTGGATTTATCTTCCTGCACTTAAAAAAACAAAACGTATTTCGAGTGACAGTAAAGATGATTCTTTTATGGGTTCTGACTTTACATACGATGATTTAGGTGATCGACACCCAAACGAAGACAATCATAAGTTATTACGCGAAGAAACCATAGATGGTAAGCAATGCTTTGTTATTGAAAGCACTCCTAAGGATGGTGATTACATGTATTCTAAAACAATTACCTGGGTAATAAAAGATATATGGATCGGAATTAAAAAAGAGTTTTACGATGAAGATGCTGATCTCCTGAAAGTTCTAACTGTTAAGAAATACGAAAAAATCAAGGATTATTGGGTTATCTCTAACACTGAAATGAAAAACATTCAGGATGATCATACTACCAAAATGGTATTAAGCAATATTCAGGTTGACATTGGAATTGATGATAATAAATTTACTGAAAGAACTATGACCAGAGGATTATAGTTTTGGGTTTAACCGGTGAAAGGAGGCCCTGGCTTTTCATGTATGAGTAATGTTTTGATTATAATTTCTCAGCTCCAGGTCTTCCTTCACTTTTAAAAATTTAGTTATGAAAAGGTTTAAATATTTATTATCAGGGATTCTTAGCTGTGTTGTAGGACTTTCAACAGTTTACGCACAAAATCCTGATATTTCAGGATATGTAAGGAATTATACAGGAATGCTAACAACAGGATCGAATGATTTCTCAATAGTTCAAAACACATTAAATCTTGATATTACAGGTTCGAAAGGGAATATAGCTTTTAAAGCAAATCCTTATGTTTATCAGTACTTTGATAAAGATCTGGACTGGGGTATCAGAGAAGCTTATTTAGATTTATATGTTGGCAATTTTGATGTCCGAGTTGGTAAACAACAAATAATATGGGGTAAAGCTGATGGTGCATTTATTACGGATATTGTTTCGCCAAAAGATTTAAGTGAATTTCTACTCCCCGATTTTGAAGAAATACGAATGGGAGTGAATGCAGTTAAGCTTGATTATTATTTAAAGAATAACACGTTTGAATTTGTATGGATACCTGTTTTTACAGAAACAAAACTCCCTGATGAAAAATCAATCTGGTTTCCACAATTACAAAGCCAGGGGATTCCTGTAACATTTGATCATTCGAATTCAGAGGTTGATGCAAAATTAGAAAACAGTGAACTCTTTTTAAAATATTCACTACTCTCTTCGGCAATTGATTTTGAATTAATGGCTGGTTACATGTGGGATGATGATTTTTCAGCACATAATACGCCACAAGTGGATTCAATTACAAATACCATGACTGGAATTCTGATTAAACCAGAATACCATCGACTTGGCGTAGCAGGGGGAAGTTTTTCAACATCACTCGGAGGAACCATATTGAGGGGAGAAGCCGCCTATTACATGGATAAACATTTTTCAACATCAGACTTCATCAACGAAGGTTTAGTTAAAAAAGATTACGTTCATTATCTCCTGGGTTATGATTTTTCTCTTTTCGATATCACGATGAGTGTTCAGCTAATTCAGGAATATATTATAGATTATACTGATCAAATCATCAATGAGGAATTTGAAAATACTGCTACTTTTTTAGCTAATAAAAGTTTTCTAAGAGAAACTTTAAGTCTTGATCTGTTTGCATACATAGGACTAAATAATGGCGACGCCTTAATCCGTCCTAAAGCAACGTATAGTATTTCCGATGGCCTTGAAATCTTAGCCGGAGCAAACCTGTTTATAGGAGATCAAGGAAGATTCGGACAATATGATAAAAACGATATGGTATTTATTAAACTGAAATACAGCTTCTAAAAAAAGTAAAGAAATGAAAAGCTATCTGATTGCAATATTATTTATGTTTGGAATATTCATATACTCATGCGATGAAGTATTTGAATACTCTCCTTATGTGATCGATTTTGAAGATCATGAAACAAACCTCACTCAGAAGAACATCATCGCATTATCTTTAAACAATGCTTCAGATACCTTAACCATTGCATTAACCGGCGATACTCATCGTTTTTACGATGAAGCAGAAAGAATGGTGAATAAACTAAATACTGATTTTGATATCGATTTTCTAATACATACAGGTGACTTTACAGATTATGGCATTCCAAAACAATATCATTGGAGTAATTCGATTTTTTCTGAATTAAATGCCCCCTACTTTGTTGTCGCTGGCAACCACGATCTTGTTAGCAATGGAGAAGAAGGCTATAAGGAAATGTTTGGCAATCTGAACTTTTCATTTATTCATCACGCTATAAAATTCATATTTATTAATACAAACAGCCGCGAGTATGAATTTAATGGACAGATACCGGATCTGGATTGGTTACGAAACGAAATTAATCCCGGTGATGATTTTGAAAAAGTAGTATTAGTATTTCATACACCCCCTTTTGATGCGGATTTTGATTCTGATTTAGAGGATGAGTTTATGAACATACTTCATAATTCGGACAATGTATTGTTTGCTACACACGGACACTTACACAGCTTTAACTATTCTGAACCATATTCTGATGGTATTCCATTTGTAAATACAGCAAGTGTAGAAAAAAATGAATTTGTACGGGTTAAGATTTACAATAATGAATTTACAGTAGATGTTATTGATTTTTAAATATATAAATTCAACTAGGAAATTTATTTCCATACTATTGATCATGGCTTTAATAGCTGTTATCGGAAATAAAAATACGTATTCCAACGAACCTAATTCGGCCTGGATAAAGCATCTCTATCCCGATCATTACAAAGTTCAGTTTGCCGGAGGAATTGGGTTTGTATCAGCAGGCTTAGGATATGATTTCTTCAAAGAACGGGTTGACATCTCCTATTTTTATGGATATGTACCTGAATGGTTTTCAAAAGAAGACTTGCATAGTGTTAGTTTGCAACTTACAGGAAAGCCTTTTAAGATTCATCTTAATTCGAAGTTAGAATATTACCCTTTAAATATTGGGATGTTTATTCACCATACCTTTGGCAGTGAATATTACATTACCCTACCCGATCACTATCCTGAAGATTATTACTGGTGGTCGCCGGGAAGAACAGGGGGATTGTTTCTTGAAGGGCAGCTTAACTATCAATTTAAAGAACCTGATCAAATTTTCTCTGAAATTGGCTTTTATTACCGCATTGTAACCCGGGGTGTATATCTGACCAGTAAAATCTCTAATACTTCAATCCCTTTAGAAGATATATTCAGTTTAGGTTTAGGAATTGTAATTTATTACTAAAATGGCCAAAAAACTTATCATTATTTGTATCCTCTTTTCTTTTATGAATCCTAACTTAAAAGCAGAAGAAAAGAATGACAGCTTTTCTCAAATTCGACTGACAACAATTGCACAGGCACACCAGGGGAATAGTTATGTAACTATTCTTGAAGGAATTGGACAAATAGAACATCTTTGGTTTGAAGGTAACCTGATCCCTAGTTTTTATATTAGAATACGAGAAGATTCAAGGCTCCTGGGCGTTTTAACCCCACAGGTAATTATTAGAATGTACCAGGAGGAATCCTTTCCTGTGCGTACTCCCAGTTATATGCCACAAGCAACAGTTTACTGGTCGGTATATAATAAACAACGATTCGAGAGCTTAAATATTTTTGGTCGATTAGCTCATCATTCCAACGGACAGCAAGGCGATTTTTTTCTTGAAGATGGAAGCATTAATGTAAAAACAGGTAATTTCTCAACAAATTATATTGAAGCTGGCGTTATTAAAACTTCGTTAAATAAAAGATTCAATGCGGTACGAATGTTCCGATCATCAGTTCAGGTGCACCCCCCTATTTTGTCGGTAGACGAACTGGATAACATTTACAGTTTTTACCGTTGGAACAACTTTATTTATATTTTTAAATTAAACAAATCCGAAAATGAGTTTAATAAATCTCAAAAAGCTAACATTTCATTAAAAGCAGAACTTAACTGGTTTTTTGGAGATTTTAACAACAACAGTTTTTTGGATATTGATCGAATAACATTCTCAACTACATTTACATATCATCCTTCGTTTTTTGAGGATATTGTTTTGTTTGCACAATATTATTACGGAAAAGATTATTATAATATGTATTTCTCCAATACCCTCAATGTTTTTCGGGTTGGAATTATGACTGAACTTATTAGATTTTAAAATAACAAGATTATGAACTTAAAATTAGGAAAGAATATGACACCTAAGAAATCGGGTATTATTTTGATAATGCTCCTGTTTATCACATGTACATCATTTAAATATCCGGTTAGTAAAGCCGATGAGATCATAGGGAATTGGTTGTTACCGGATAATCTTGAGATAGAAATATTCAAAAAGAACCATAAATTCTATGGTAAAATCACTGAGGTTTATGGATTTAAAGATGGTCAGGAAAAAGACATTCATAATCCGGATCAAAGCAAAAGAAATGATAACTTGATTGGTAAAGTTATCATTTCAGATCTACTCTTTGATTCTGAAACAGAACAATGGATAAACGGGTCTATTTATGCTCCGCAAAAAGGGCTAACTTTAGAGTTAACCATTCTGAAAGTAAACGGGGAAACCTTAGAAGCCAGAGGAAGCAAATTGTTTTTTAGTAAAAAAATTATTTGGAAACGAATTTAAGATTATGATTTATTTAGACTATACAGTCGCTAAAATTAAGAACTCGGCAAAGAAAGTCTTTTTTGATAAGGGTTTTAATGGCGCCCGTATTCATGAAATAGCAAACGAAGCTGATGTTAGTCAATCTCTTTTGCATTATTATTTCAGAACAAAAGAACATTTATTTAAAATTATAATTGATGACAGCATTGACCTGATTATAAAAAACATGTCTCCTATCCTGGAAAAGGAGCTAAACTTTTATGAACTCATTGATCAATTTATTTATAACATTCTTATCCTGGTTAAAGAAAACAAGAGGCTTTTATCATTTATTATTAATGAGTATAATCAGAATTTTGATAAAATAAGGTCAGAGTTAAAGCCAATTTTTAATTTTTTTAAAGAGTTTGAGTACCAAATCCGGATTCAGGCACAGAAAGAAAAAATTAAAATTAATGACACTAAACATTTTATTGCCAATATCATATCTCTTTGTGGATGGCAGGTAATTGGGATTAATATTTTTAATTTGGAAATAAGTTCTGACAAAGATTCAGAAACATTTAATATTTCGGCAGTAAGAAAAAATATCTATGAGAGTATTATTCGCTACCTGGAGAACAAATAATCTTGAGTAATAAGCTTTCTTTTAGCTACAGAATCAATCTTTCTACTTTGCTCAGATTCTCTAAATCGAATTTTACAATTGCAAGTTCCGGAAATTCATATGCAGCAGAAAACATATACGTGTTCGTCGATTTGTCTTTCCAGTCACCTGTAATTCTTGAAGATTCGTGAATATGGCCATGCAAGGTTAATAAAGGTTGTTTTTCACTTATAAACCGTTGAATAGCAATACTTCCGACATGAACATCAAGCGGAACATGATCGAAGAATTGTCCGTCAAGTGCAGCTCTGTCTAATTTTGTTTGATAAGGGGGTGAATGAAATAAAAAAATGCCATTTTTTAAATTATCATTTCTGGTTAAAACCTGCAAATCATCATAAATGGTAGAATATTCCAGGTCGATTTTTTCCACAAATGTTCTTTTACCTTCAGTTGGATGCACACAACCCGGATCAACATATCTCGACACATCATAGCGTTCCCAGTCTTTTAATAAAAAAGGTGTAGGTGGAATATTTGAATATCCGTAAATAACATAATTACTGTATTCAACTTTTCTGTGATGCATATACTCCCATAATCCCATATTTTGGCCGGTAACTATTTTGTGTTCTTCAATTTTAGGATCATCATTTCCCAGTATAATAAATACCTTAGGATAGCTTTTCTTTATTTCTGATTTTAACTTTTGGAATTGTGGTATTATAAAATCTAAAATGAAATCTTCATATTCGGTATTATTGAAAACATTGAAATTTGGTAATATGTCTCCCCCAATAAATAAAGCATCAGGTAAATCTGTTCTAATCTGATTGAATAGTTTTTCATACCTCTCGATCAAGCCATGCAAATCAGATACAAAAAAGCTTTTCATTTTCCTTTTTTTAATAAGCGTGCGGGGTTATTAGCACTTCCGATCATAACCGCAAAACTTGTCTTTTTTTCAATATCTTCATCTGTAATTATATGCAAATCTATTAAACCGTCTTCTAACTTATATCCAGTTTTTCGTCTGTTAAATTCGCTAAGAGAATGATTCCATCCATCTATCCATGATTTAAAAAGATTTTTCTGATATTCCGTTCCCTTAAAATGAACTAATAAATCAATATCACTTGCAGGACCTGCTGTTGCTTCTTTTGTACTTCCAATGATATAAATTGCATCGATACCATAATATTTAAAATCTGTTTTATTAGCTATTTTTTGAGCCATCTGAAATCGCCATTTCCAATATTCATCCTTATAATCATCCAAATAATTTTGCTCGTTCGCTATATCTTTTTTCTCGGATAATAATTTTATCGTTTTTCTTAACCTGCAATTAAAAATAAAAATACTTAAGCGATTCGCAATTGTATTAAGCAGTTTTTGTTCTTCAGCTAAAAAAACTTCATTTGTAAACGGCAGATCTTTATAAAACACAACTATTTTACCTACGATATTGTTATCAACAATTAATTCTGCAGTTTGAGAAAGTTCAGGCACGTCCGATTCCTGTAAATAGAATAAATTATCGTCGAGTTCAATTATGGCATGACAAAATGGAGGAAACTGCCAGCCATTAGGTATAATATCAACAATCTTATTAAAAATATAATGAAAATCTTTTTTTTCATCACTTAACACATTTTCAATATCGTATAAACATTGAAGTTCTTTCGCTCTTTCCTGAAGTGGTCGAATAAATTTGTAATCCATATGCTTCGTTTTTATTTTCTAAAATGAATATGGAATTCTGGTTTAATTATTAATTTTCCTCTTTGTACTCATATTATCCGGGAATAAGCATGTTTTTATAAACAAAGCAGCTACTCATTATATACAAAGATAATCATTTTTTAATTATGCAAGACTGTCACGCAACAGCTAAGTCTATAATAGATAACAACTTATTGCTTATATACATGATAAATCTTTTACATTTGCTTTCTCTTTTATGGTAATTCAACTATTAAAATCCTGAATTATGAGTGCAAATAAATTCATGCATATGATTGAGTAAAAACGGCCTTAGGTAAGTATGCCAAAATCATAATCCTTAATTATTATGGAAACGAAGGAAGCAGATACATCACTTTTAAATATTTATATCAAACCGACGGTTCAGCCAAATTGGAGTAATATCTATTATTTGCATTGCATACAATAAGATGATCTTAGGCTATTTTTAAACCCATGAAGACTGAAAGAATTATTAGGACACTTTATAATATTTTAAATTATGTGATGTCTGCCACTAGAAAACCCTTGAAAAGTCAGTTTACAAGGGTTTTTAAATTTTATTATTTTAAAACGCTAAGGTTTCTGGTTTATTAACTTTTTTTATTATCTTCATTATCTTATTTAAAACCCAAAGAAATGAAGAAATTATTAACCTTGTACATCGTTATTCTTAGCGTATTTATTTATTCTTGTAAGAACAAAGGACAAGAAAAAATAGAAGAAGTAAAATATTCTGAAGCTCTGGCAAAAGTTGTTAGCCAAGTAACTAATGGAAAAATAAAAAGCAGTGATAAAATAGAAGTCCATTTTGTCAGTTCTGTTGTTAACAAAGACCTACTTAATACGGAATTGAAAGATGAGGTCTTTAAATTCAGTCCATCAATTAAGGGCAAAACATACTGGTCTAGCACAAAAGTCTTGGTCTTTGAACCAAGTAAAGCTTTAGAAACAAGAAAAACATTCTCAGGTGAACTCGATCTGGCGTTGCTGTCTGAAGAATTAAAAGAGAAAAAGCTTGAAAAACTGAAGTTCAATTTCACAATTGAAGGTCGTGAACTAAATAATTTTTCTGGTGAGCTAATTCTTAAGAACAGAAATAATCCGAGAATACTTAGCTATAAAGGGAAAGTTTCCTTTACAGAAAAAACCGATCTTGACCTAATTCAAGATGCTGTTACTTTAAAACAAAGCTCTAAAAAATATAAACTAGATTGGTATTCAGAAAATGATGGATATACCTACACGTTCATTAGTGAGGATTTAACACGTGATAATTCTACAAAAACATACACTTTAACGATTGATAAAAATAAATTAGACTTATCAGATCAGTTTGAAAAAAGCTTTCAAATAACTCCTATAGAGCAAATGAAAGTTGTAAAAATTAGTAAAACTGAAGAAGGTAGAGTGCCTAAAATTTATATTGAATTTTCGGACGAGTTCGATCCAGAACAAAATTTAAATGGTTTGATAAATGTTCAACCAAAAGTTGATCTGAAAATACAGAGACTTGGTAAATCTGTTGTTCTCGATGCAGACTTTAACTATGGAAGTGAGTATACTGTTAGCGTTGAACCAGGAATTAAAAGTAGATGGGGAACCGAAACTAGCGAAAAATTTACAGATAATGTGAAATTTTCAGATATTAAACCTAATCTAGAGTTTGCCTCTGATGGTATTATTTTGCCTGAAGGAAATCAGTACAAAGTTCAGTTTTATACAAGTAATTTAAGCAGAGTTCATATTGAAGTAAAAAAGGTATATGATGAAAGTCTAACTGAATTTGTTAGAACTGAAAAACTAAGTAGCCTTAAAGACCGGCATACAAGCTTCGAGGGTTCTTATATTAATAGAGTTGGAGTTATTATTCATAATGAAACATTTGAAATAGGAGAACAAAAAAACAAATGGTTGCTTAGTGAGATTGATTTATCAGGTGTAATTAAGAATAATGATGAAGGCCTATATTTAATTCGTTTAAATTTCAATCCTCGCGATATGCTTGTCGATATCAGCGACGAAAAGTATAAGTATATAGAAGAATTTGGTCAGGTTTATAAGCCAGTCCTCTTAAGTAATATTGGTCTTACCTGCAAAAAAACAGGAAATACATATGAAGTATTTGCAACTGATATAGTTTCAGGACAGCCCTTAAGTGGTGTAAAAGTAACGCTTAGAAGAAATTGGGACACCGATAATCCAATAATTACATCAGGTACAACAAATAGCGATGGGAAAGCTAGTTTATACAACGACCGTTATGGATATAATTACAATACATACATAGATGCAGAGAAGGATGGGCAACATAGCATTATCAAGTTTAATGAAATGGAGTGGAATATTTCAGGATTTGATATTGGAGGAATAGACGAATTTAAGCAAGGAACAAAAGCCTATACGTATACAGAAAGAGGAGTGTATCGACCAGGTGATGAAATAAATATATCTGTTATAGCACGTCATTATAACGAAAATTATCCTGAGAACCGACCTTTGACCATGGAGTTATACAATCCAGAAGGTAAAAAAGTATATGAACAAACAAACAGAGAGAATAAGGATGGTTTTTATAATTTTACTTTTTTAACGAAAGACTCTGATCCAACTGGGAATTGGAGAGCCCATTATAAAATTGGGAATAAGGATTTTAATCAGACAGTTAAAATTGAAACAATAGTTCCTTATAAACTAAAAGTTAAACTTACTCCCGAAACAGAGTCTATTTCATGGTCTGCTAACGTCTTGAAATGTGATTTACAAACAAATTACTTGTTTGGGAATCCGGCATCTAATTTACCTGCTAAAGTAGATTTAGAAATTACTAAATACACTAAACACTTTCCAAAATTTGAAAATTTTGTATTTGAAAATCCAACACTTGATTATCAGACTATCCAAAGAGATATTTTTGACGGTAATTTAGATGAGAGAGGATTCAAACTCATTGAATGGGCATTACCTTCTTTTAATGGTGTACCTTCTGCTCTTAATATTAAATTAACAGCTAAGGTATTAGAAAAAGGAGGACGTCCAAATATTAACTGGGTTAATATTCCTGTTGAGCCATACTCTCACTATGTTGGATTGCAACCATTAAAATATTATTATGTTTCAACTGGAACAGATACTGAAATTCCAGCAATCATTGTAGATACAAAAGGAAATCCAGTTGCAGGTAAAACACTAAAATATAGAATCTACCGAAACTCAGAATATTGGTGGTACCAATATGATAATAAGAATCTAAGATTTAGGACTGACAGAAATACTACTTTGATTAAAGAAGGTACAATAGTTAGTAAAGAAACTCATAACATTATTAAGTTTCTCCCTATAGAAAAAGGTAGTTACTTTATTGAAGTATCTGATGATTCAGAATCTGGACATTCATCTGGAATATTTATTAATGCATATCCTCATGGAGGAATTGCTTCTGGAGACAAAAATGCAGGAACTCTTGCATTAAATTCTGATAAGAGTAATTATTATGTAGGTGATGTTGCAAAAATTCAGTTTCCATCTCCTAAGGAAGGTAGGGTACTATTAACCATTGAACAGGAAAGTGAAATTCTTGAGCAAAAATGGTACAATCTTGATGGTAAAACTGAAAATACAATATCAATTCCTATCACAAAAGAAATGGTGCCCAATGCATATGTTTCTGTTTCATTAATTCAGCCACACAATCAAACTGTAAACGACAGGCCTATCAGAATGTTTGGTATTTTACCATTATTAGTTGAAGATAGGGATACAAAACATGAAATTGAGATACAAACTGCTGATCAGTTCCGTCCTTCGGAACCATTTGAAATCACTCTTCAAACAAAGGATCACGAACAAACTCAGTTTACAATTGCTGTTGTTGATGAGGGTTTATTAGATATTACACAATTCAAAACACCAAATCCCTGGAAATATTTCTTTCAAAAGACCCGACTTAAAGTATTAACATACGACTTGTTCTCTCATGTTATTTCGGCTCTTCAGGGAGATGTATTTAAAACATTCTCTATTGGTGGTGATATGGATTATAGAGAATCGCAACAGCAACCAGAAAAAGGTAAAAAGAGATTCAAACCTGTTAGTTTATTTAAAGGACCAATTACTACTGATGCCAGAGGTAAAGCAGTCGTAAAATTTGACATGCCGAACTATGTAGGATCAGTCCGTATAATGGTAATTGGCGCAAGAGGTGACAGTTATGCTCGCGCAGAAAAGGCTGTTCCTGTTAAATCAGAATTAATGCTAATTGGGACGCTCCCGAGAGTAATAGGTCCAGGGGAGAAATTTACTGTTCCTACTACAATATTTACTATGATAGATGGAATTGGAAATGTAAAAGTTGATATTAAAACCGAAGGCCCATTATCAGTAATTGGCAACAAATCTCAAAACTTAAGTTTTACAAAAGCAACTGACAAAGATTGTTTCTTTAATATTGAAGCTAAGGCAGAAGCAGGGCAATCTAAAGTCGTTATAACTGCCCAATCTGACAAATACAAGGCAAGTTATGAAGCAGACCTAATGGTGCGTCCAACATCACCAAGAATATATGGTTTTAGCGAAGGTTCAGTAGAACCTGGACAGAAAGTGAATGTTGATGTTCCTAAAAAAGGCATTAATGGAACAAATAACGCAACATTAATCATATCTAATTTTCCAACAATAAACTTTTCACATCGATTGCGTTGGTTAATTCAATATCCTTACGGTTGTATAGAACAAACGACATCATCCTTGTTACCACAATTGTATCTAAAGAAGTTTATGGAATACCCAGAAGCTTTTTCATCAGATATAGATAAAACAATAAACATAGGTTTAGAAAGATTGAGGAGTTTTCAGCAGTTTTCAGGAGGATTTTCTTACTGGCCTTATGGAAGTGATGTGTCTGAATGGGGTACTTTATATGCAGGTCATTTTATGGTTGAAGCAAAGAAATTAGGATACAATGTGATTGATGACCTTTATGAAAACTGGCTGAATTATACTACACAACAAGCAAGAAGAAATAATGGGGAAGTTATGTATCGTGTGTACAGAGTTTATATTTTAGCTTTATCAGGGAAGCCTGTTATGAATGAAATGAATCAACTTAAAGAAAGCAAGCTTAAGGAAATGAATAATACTCAAAAATGGTTGTTAGCAGCTTCCTATAAGTTAGCAGGAATGCCTGAAGTAGTTGATGAAATTATAAAAGGCTTAACTCTGGAAACTAAAGATTATGCAGAATTTTCAGGTACTTATGGTTCTGGTTTAAGAGATAAAGCGATGATATTAGATGCTCTTGTAACTCTTGAAAAATATGATCTCGCGGACCAACTTACAAGGGATATCGCAAAACACATTGGAGCAACCTCATGGTATTCAACTCAAACACTTGGATACTCGTTATTGGCAATGGGGAAATACATAAATGTACTAAATGGTCAAACAGAGAATGTTAAATTGAAGGGTACAGTGATTTTAGCAAACGGGGAAAAGGTAGCTTTTGACAGTGATAAATCTATTAATCTGGAGATAAATAGCGATTATGGTAAGCCTGTTCAAGTAATTTTGGATAATGAATCAAGCGTAAAAAGAGCGTATACTACTCTTTCATGGAATGGAGTTCCTTTGGAAAGTACTTTGGAAGATAAATCAGAAAATCTAAGTGTGAAAGTAAATTGGTATGACGACAATGGTAATCAACTAGATATTACTGAACTGAAACAAGGGATAAGTTTCTGGGGACATTTTAGGGTGCGTAATGCTAGTAGTTTAAAACAAGTTGATGAAATTGCACTTGTTCAGGTATTACCTTCAGGATGGGAAATTGAAAATACTCGATTATTGGAATCATCTACTCCGTTATGGGCAAAAGATCTAAAATTGAATTATGAAGATTACCTTGATATTAGAGACGACAGAATAATGTGGTTTTTTGATGTCAATGAATACAGCCCATTATACAATGAGATTGATTTTATAGTAAAACTTAATACTGTAACTGTAGGAGAGTTTGACTTGCCTGGAACATTAGTTGAAGCAATGTACAATGGAAGTTTTAGAGCTACAACTGCAGGTAAAAAAGTGAAAGTAATTAAACCATAACAGGGTTTAAATGAAGAAAATCATAAAATGGATTGTTGGGGGGATTATAGGGATATTTATATTATACCTTCTGATCCCCCTTCCTAATCCCCTTTTTAAAGCTGATTACAGTCTTGTTATTAAGGATGCAAAAGGAAAGGATTTAAGAATCTTTCTGAACCAAAAGGAGCAATGGTGTTTGCCTCCCGAAGATAGCATTGTAATTCCTATCAAACTTGAACAATCAGTTATTACTTACGAAGATCAATATTTTAAGTGGCATCCTGGAATTAATCCAATTTCCATTATTCGTGCTATTAATCAAAATATTTCTGAAAAAAGGATTGTTAGCGGGGCCAGCACTATAACTATGCAGGTGGCTCGTTTACGAAGAAAACAAAACCGCACATATAGTCAGAAAATTATTGAAATGTTTCAGGCTGTTAAAATTGATCTTTACTATTCAAAAGACGAAATTTTAAAGCAATATCTAAATCATGCACCATATGGTGGTAATATCATTGGTTATCGAACTGCATCAAGGCGATATTTTGATAAAGAACCAAATCGGTTAAGTTGGGCTGAGGCGGCAACATTAGCTGTTCTGCCAAATTCTCCGGGTCTAGTATCTCCATCAGCAAATAAAGAGATTTTAAGAAAGAAGCGAAATAAGTTATTAGAGAAACTATATCATTCAGAAAAGATTGATAAGGGAGCCTATGAACTTGCCATTCAAGAACCTTTGCCAGATAAAGAGTATCATTTCAAAATTTTAGCACCCCATTTAACACAAGAAATTCAATCAAGCAATCCTAAAGATAAAATAGTTAACACAACGATAGATTACGAGTTGCAATATTATATTGAGCGACTTACCAGAAATTATATAGCATATCAAAGAAATCTTGGAATTACAAATGGTGCAGTATTAGTAACTGAAACGCAAACAGGGAAAGTAAAAGCTTATGTTGGATCTCAGGATTTTTTCGATTTTGAAGGTCTTGGTCAGGTTAATGGTGTTATCGCCCCCCGATCTTCAGGGTCTGTTTTGAAGCCGTTTTTATACGCTTTATCTATTGATGAGGGGATAATAATTCCACAAACATTAATTAAAGATGTCCCTTCATATTTCAATGCCTTTGCTCCTAATAATGCAGATGAAAAGTTTAACGGTATTGTTACTTCAAAGGATGCTTTAATTAGATCCTTAAATGTTCCTGCGGTACGTTTATTAAATACATTTGGAGTATATCGTTTTTATTCCTTTCTAAAAAGGACAGGAATTTCAACCCTTTTTAGAACTGCTGAAGATTATGGTTTGCCTCTGATTATTGGGGGTGCTGAAATTACTGCATGGGATATTAGTATGTTATTTAGGGGATTGGCTAATAATGGAATTTTTTCTCCCAATTACTTTTTGAAATCAGATTCAGCAAAAATTGAAAATAGTCCACAATTAATTAGTTCTGGTGCTTGTTATCTTACACTTGAAATGATAATGGAGTTGAAGCGCCCCGGAGCAGAATACTATTGGGAACAATACCAAAATCAAAATCCAATAGCATGGAAAACAGGAACGAGCTATGGAAATAAAGATGCCTGGGCTGTAGGCGTATCTCCACAGTGGACAATTGCAGTATGGATAGGTAATTTTGATGGAGCAGGAAACAAAAACCTATCTGGTACAGGCAGTGCAGGACCATTAATGTTTGAGATATTTAACTACTTACCCTTTAATCCACAAAAAAAATGGTTTGAAAGAGTAGAGATGGACTTTAAAGAAGCAATTATCTGCAAAGAGACCGGATTTTTAGCTGGGGAATATTGTGATAACAGGGATACTGTTGATGTACCTATATTTATGCATCCACTAAGACTGTGTCCTTTTCACAAAAATATATTTGTAGATAAAGAAAAAAAATATGCGGTTTGTTCCTATTGTTGGGAGCCAGGATACCATGAAAAGCATTTTCTTAGTTATCCGGCAGACATTGAATATTATTTGCTTAAACGTGGACAAATTATTGAACAAGTACCGGAGCATAAACCTGGTTGTAATCATCTTTCAAGTATTAATCCAATTGACTTCTTGTATCCAACTGATTCGGCACTAATACAAATACCTCGTGATTTTGATGAAAAATATCAAAAGATAATATCCAAAATTGCTCATAAAAATCCAAGTAAAAAAGTTTACTGGTATCTTGATGACTTCTACCTGGGTAGTACCGTTAATAATCACTCAAAGGCTATAGATCTGGATATTGGTTGGCATTTCATCATGGTTATGGATGAAGAAGGTTATAAAGATGAGGTTAAGGTTTATGTAAGAAAGTAGAAATTAGAGTGTCTCTTTCAAAATAGCTTAAAACCGCTGCGTTAAATTAATATAAATACGATCTGTGTTTCTGTCTTTCTCGAAGGTACCTTCATAATTTAGTGAACAGGATAATTTTTTACTCATCCTCCAGTTTAGATTCATTTCGGCCATATTTTGTGTTAGCGTGGAAATGTCGTACTGAAATGTGTAATCTATATACCTGTAGTTTATGCCTCCATACAATTTACCCGGAATTATATCCCGAGATAATCCCAAACTGTATATGTTTCCCGAAACATAAGCTGTTTGCAGGAAGGTGGCCGAAACAGTGAATAAACTATTTATCCATGGTACATTATTGTAGTTCATGTAAGCAATAAGGTTTTTAGAATCATTGGGGTCCGATTTGCTAAAACGATAACCGGAATTCACACCAATTGAAAAATTAGTAAGTAGCCGGTAATTTATATTTACCCGATATCCTTGTTGAGTTCCGGCTTCCAGAAGTCTTTCCAAAATATCTTTATAAGTCTCATAATAAATAATCGTTTGCCTGGTACTGTAAGAAACCGACATGGATAGCTTTTTAAACATCCTGTATCTTACCGAAAGGTATAAACTAGATAGCTTTGGTGTATGATCTTGTGTAAAACTACTATCCACTGCATTTATTGACTGATTGTAAAAATCCAGATCGACCGAACCAAAAAAATAAAGATTGGGAATTAAGGAATTTGAATGTTGAAAATAGATGTATCTCCGGTCAGTATTTCCCTGATTAGTTTGTTCAATGAAAGCCACAGAGCTTTGCATATTTACCTTCGATGTATTGTATTCATGCCCCAAATATGCTCCATACTGCAACAGATTGGAATTAAAACTATAATCCATATAGTCGGGTCGTGTTCCTGCAAAAACGCCAACATGAAAAGGTTTAAATTTTGTTTCATACTGAATTCCGTCAATAGCTCCTACACTCGACAACCTGGGATTTATTTTTCGGCCAAGCCAAAGCGAATTGTTTTCATTAAAAGCGTAATTCATGGCCAGGCTATAAACCTTTAATCCATGATATATATTGTCTTGTATCTCGCTCCATTCATTATTTTTATGAGCAAAGGAAATATAGGTATTCATTGAAAATTTTGAACTATTAATGTTTGCTGCATTCAAAGAAAGTGTATACCTCATTCGTTGTGAAAATTCTGAAGTATTTGAAAAATTCGAATACGACGAAACAGCCATTCGCCCGCTGATATCCTGTTTTATTTTCTTTGGCAAATCTTTTTCAGCTAACAAGGAGTCCTTTGTTAAATCCCTTGATTTTTTTGACTCAATACGCTTAGCTTCGTTTTTAACAGAAGATTGTACATTTTTCACTTTCGCAAAGACTCCATCTCCTATTGAAAATTGATAATCTGAAATCGAACTGCAAAAACAAGAAATGGAAGAGAGACTTTTTACAACAAGCGCCGGAGTTAATTTTGAATTTTGCTCAAGAAAAAGGGTGTCGCCAAGGGAGATAAATTCTGTAGACGGGAATTTTATATAAACATTTTGTTTGGTTACATAAGAAACAACTCCCCCATTAATTTCTTCACGAGTTTGCCCTTTAAGCTTAATTCCTAAAAGGTTAAATATCAAAAAGAATATCAAAAAATATCTCATAGCGGACTAATTACTTCTATAAATATTTTTTTGAAAGGATTTATCTTCTGAACCCGTTGGATGGCAACTCAAACATGCACTGCTAAGGTAAGTATAAGCATTAACATCCTGATGGTCATTGTCTGTCTCTGATTGTGGATGGCATGAGGTAGTACATGTAAATACTGCAAAATTGCCCGGATCAGTATGACATTCAGAACAAGTATTCCACTCATTGTTATGTCTGCCCGAATAAATAGGAAAGTATAGTCCATCGTGA
Source organism: Bacteroidales bacterium (assembly GCA_003446015.1). Classification (GTDB taxonomy): domain Bacteria; phylum Bacteroidota; class Bacteroidia; order Bacteroidales; family UBA12077; genus UBA12077. The sequence goes on from DMBU01000046.1 coordinate 25,142, forward strand.
TTAAACGTTGACGGAGTCCATGCATTTTGTGAATGACAGTCTTCACAAATCGTCGGAAAATTTGCTACACTATGCGCTGGATCACTGGTTTGATTATAATCAGTTGCATGACAAGTATAACATGAATTAATTGCAGTGTTATAATCTCCCTGATGACATGTAAAGCAATCGTTTGCAATGGAAAGATGTGCCCCTTCAATTAAATAATAGTTATTGTGTACAGGAAATGTTGCAGGTTCCCAATTAGCAATTGTTGAATGACAAAGAGCACAATCGTTTGAAATACTAATTGCGACATGATTTGGATTCGTTGTTTGAGTATAATCATTTGTGTGGCAACTTGAACAAACATCAGATGTTCCGTCATATCCGGCAGTATGACAATCGGAGCAATTAACTGAAGTATGCGCTCCTGTTAATGGAAAAGCCGAGATGTTATGATTAAAAGCTCCCTCTTCTGTTCCCAAGGGATGACAGGCAAAGCATGCCGGGCTACTGTACTCATATCCTGCAACACCACCATGATCCTCATCACTATCGGCACGGTTATGCTCGTGACAATCGATACAAGTAAATTGTGAATAATTACTTGTATTGGTATGACAATCAGCACATGAATTCCATTCACCATTATGTTCACCTGAATAAATAGGGAACGAAATAACATCATGTTCACGATATTCGGCGGGTTTCCATCCCGGAGATAAGGTATGGCAATCCTTGCATTGTGTTGAAAAATTAAGTGAACTATGATTGGGATTAGATGTAGCATTATAATCTGATTGATGGCAGGATACACATTCGGCAGAAATATCACCAAAGCTTCCTGTGGTATGGCATTCAGTACAATTATTTACTTCGTGCACTCCAGTTAGCGGGAAAAAGTCATGATTAATACCCGAACCAAGCCATGCATATGAATTAAATTTATGACAATCAATACAATTTGTTGAGAAGTTACTTTGAATATGGTTTGGATTTGTTGTTGCCAGATAAGTATCTCTGTGACAATCAATACATTCTATTCCAAGAGGGTCAAAACGAAGAAAAGATGCCGATACCGATGCTGAAATAAGATTTGTATGGCATTGACCGCAATCTGCTTCGGAGTGAGCTCCAACAAGTGGGAAACGACTCATTTGATGCAATTGGGTTACATTATTCACTACCCATGAGTTTGGAGTATGGCATCGGTCACATTCCAGGCCAACAGTTTGTTGATGCATATCCACATGACAATCTTTACATTCATCACCTGCCTGATCAAATACCAAAGAGCTGTGACAATCTTTACAACTAACTGTCTGATGTTGACCGACTAACAAAAAATTAGTGGAGTTATGATTAAATGAATTTAAATCGACCTTCCAGCCGCTTGTGTTATGGCAGTCAGTACAACTAAAACCCAGCTTATCACCGTGAGGTGAATCCTGAGCCGGTAAATTAGCCGAAAACATTACTATTCCAATTACTAATGACAGTTTTCGCATTTGAATTCTTCTATTTTGTACCATACATAAGTTCCTCCATGATCAGTTACTGTTGAATGACATTCATTGCAGGCTAGATTCTCATGTTTGCCATCGAGGACAAACTGAGTAGTATTGTGATCAAATTTTGTGGCAGGTTTAAATGATTCTACATTATGGCAATTGATGCAATTCGTTGTACCATTCTGTTCAAATTGCTTAAAATGCACATCTTTATGGCATTGCACACACTCACTTTTCAAGCCTGCAAATTGCTGTTTCTCATGTCCTGTTTTTTCATTGTCAAAATGACAATTTCTGCAAGATAGATTTGTATGTGCACCTTCGAGTGCAAAGGACGTTCTTTTATGGTCAAAGTTTATCTCCTTCCAACTATTCATTTGATGACAAGATTCACAATCCGAATCAGGATAGTACTTTTCACTTATATAATTTTTGTGAATATTGTCATGGCAATCGACACATACTTTACCAATATTTCTAAATTCCCATCTTTCCTCTTTTTTATGACATTCAAAACATGGAGTAGCCAAATGCGCACCCTTTAAAGCAAAAACACTCAGATTATGTTGTTCTATTGTAAAGTTAAATTCATCAAATCCATTTACTGTATGACAATTAGAACAATCCGATGATATCCCATTCTTATTAAACTGGTTTTTATGATAATCTGCGTGACAATCCGTGCATTTAGCAAAATTTAATGGAGTGGTTAACTTCACTTTATGACATGATTTACAGTTTACTTGTTGATGCTTTCCTTCTAATTTAAAATCTGTTTTATTGTGATCAAAACCTTTTATTCCTGATGACATTTTAAACGATTCGTTATTATGACATTCTGTACAGTTTTGTCCAAATTTATTGTTATGCACATCCTGATGACAATTGGTGCAATTTGCAGCTTGAACTCCCTTAAATTCCTGAAACTTTTGACCGTTTCTTGTTATTGTTTTATGACACAAGGCACATGCCACCTGTTGATGTTTTCCAACAAGCTGGAAATTTGCATTTTTATGATCAAAATTTGATGCGGGCTTAAATTTTATATTTGTATGGCAATCCAAACAATTTTCAGGAAGTGTTTGCTGATGATAATCAGGATGGCAAGTTAAACATGATGTTTCCAATCCAAGAAAGGTGAATTTCTTTGCTTTAATTTTTGAATCGCTTATAAAATCTGCTTTATGGCAAGCTTCACAGGCTGTTTTAAGATGAGCTCCTTTTAGTTCAAATCCTGTAAGTTCATGATTAAATGCTTCTTTATCAAATCGAACAATTTGGAAGTTAACACCATTGTGTTCACTATGGCAAACAATACATTCCTTATCTTTAACTTCAACTGACGAATGATACCCTTTTTGTTGTTCAACCCGTTTGTTTAATTCATCATGACAGCTTAAACACTTTTCGTTTGAAATTTTTTGTCCTAAAACATGACACTGGGTACAATTCGAAATGCCTTCTAAATGAGAGTGAAACCGGGACAAATCTCCGGGAGAAATTTGAGCTTTTGCAGAAAAAGCAGTTAAACCTGAAAATGCAATGATCGCAATTATATAATTTAAATCCGTCTTCATAAACTCGATTTAAGCACTCTATAACGAAAATAATTAAACAAGTATTTCTTTTTCTTTCGTTTAATGATCAAATTTAATATTATTTAATATGTATATCTGAATTTCTTCTGTTAATTTTCGTGCTTAAGCAGTGCCTCTCCAAATTTTTTTGTGATGCGGATTCCTGCTTTCTCAAGAAATTGTGTCGGCAATTCCCCTCCTGCAAATATGTACACTAAATCGTTGCTTATTTTAAGTTCTTGTTTTTCTTTGTTTAATTCAAGTATTACAGAATCCTTGAGAATGGCTAATGGATTGCTATTAAAAAGCACATTAATTTTACCTGATGCCATAGCTTCATTTATTTTTTCGCTGTTCCTTGGTTTTAAACGGTTAAAAACCTCATTTCGATATGAAAGAGTTACCTTATTTTGATCGGCAAGTAATAAAGCCGATTCAATTGCTGAATCTCCACCACCAACAACAAGAATATCTTTCCCATGAATATCTTCAGGCTCGAGCAGGCGGTAAGCTACTTTTTCCTGCATCTCGCCCTCAATACCTAATTTACGAGGAGTTCCTCTTCTTCCAATAGTTAACAATACTGTTTTTGTTGATATCTGCTCCCCGTTTAAGATATCAATAATAAAATGTCCATCAAGGGAATTTATCTTTTCAACTTTCGTATTTTCATGTATGGATAAATCGTTTTTGGTTAAAGCCGCATTCCATAAATCTAAAAGTTCAGCTTTACTTGTTTCGAAGAGCTTCACTTTCCCATACAATGGTATTTCCATGGCAGATGTCATAACAATTTTTTGCCTGGGGAAAGTATAAACAGTACCTCCCAGAGTATCTTGTTCCAGTGTAATGAAATTGAGATTGTGTTTTTTTGCTGTAAGCGATGCGGCAATACCTGCCGGACCAGCACCTATGATAACTAAATCGTAGGTTGCCGGATGGTTCTTCCTGAGTGATTTTGCAATGTTATCTGTAGCTTGTTTTCCTTGCTCAACTGCATTTTTAATTAAACCCATCCCTCCCAGTTCACCTGCAATGTATATCCCCGGAATATTCGTTTCAAAATTTTGGTTAACGTGAGGTAAATCTACACCTCGTTTTTCGGTACCAATACAAAGTGTAATAGCCTGGGTAGGGCAGGCATGAAAACAGGCACCATGTCCAATGCAAACCGATGCGTTTATCGTCGTTGCTTTTCCGTTACGAATTCCCAATACATCTTTTTCGGGACAGGCAGTCACACAAGCGCCTGTTGCAATACAACTATTGACATCAATTACAGGATGAAGAGAAACGGGCTCGTACAATCCTTCGAGTTTTGCTTTGGCAATTTTCTTTTCAACTAACAGCGAATTCCTTTTCTGCTTACGAAGGTAAAACCAAACCACTCCAAGGCAAAATAGAAATACGATTGAATAAATAATTACTTTTTCTGCTATTATTTCCATATTAAAAAATCCATCTATATCCGAAAACTAAGGTAACTGCTACATGTATAATCATGATTACCAGCATAACTATGGCAAATGGCAAATGAGCAACATGCCAGTATTTAAATAAATTTTGCATCGTTACCAGCCTTTCAATTCGGCGATTCAGAGAAATGTCGTTTTTCACCAATCTTAAAACCTTATTTTTCATCACTTTAGCTACTTTGTTTTTTTTAAGTACGGCTTTAACTTTTCGAATGGTTTTTAAATCATCTCTATATTTTCTTATAAAACGAACAAGTAAAAACTTATGATATAATTCTATTTTCTTTTTTACCGAGTCAACAATAATATCATAACTTTCTTTATCGAGCTGAATTGAATCTTTAATAAGCAAACCAATGTCTGTTTTCATATCCCGAACTTCGCTCAGGCTAAGCTCCCGTCCTTCTATGGTTCTTGGTATCTGGATGTAAATAAATCTACCTACTATTCCACTTAAAAACACGGCCACCATGCTCCAAAAACTAATGGCCACAATCCCTCCAAATTTAAAGGCTGTATGAAACAAAACCATGATAGGTCCAAGAGTACATAAGAATATATGAAATTCAAGCCAGTGTTTTAAAACCCCCAAACGTGAAAATGCTCTATTCCTTTTCCTGACCATATACAACGAAATCCCTATAATCATTGCCAAAGAACCAAAAATTCCCAGGCCATGTCCTGTATATCCGCTTGGTTTTAGATCCGCGTGTTTAGGATGAAAGAAACGATCTTCAATACCTGTTTCATAATATGTAAAACCTTTATAAACAATAACTACAAGGGCCAAAAGAACTATTATTGTAAGTAATAAAAGGTAAATTTTGTGAACGTTTTTTGACATGATTTATATAATTTTCTGAGCTATTTATTCATTACTAATCTTTGAACTAAAAGCCCATAATGAAAATTAAATTTACTCTTTGGATCTTTAATATTCAATTAATAAGTCAAATTTATTTAAAATCATCAGCAATTTCTTTATTCAAGCTTAATTCAGCAACTCCAACTTTTTTGGTTAATAACTACTTAATAAGTAAGTTGTTTAGCACTTGACATTGGTATTTACTATTTAATAAATTGCATTAAATATCAATTTTATTTCAGATGGAGAATTCCCTGATATATAAGGTTTATGATTTTATTAATCAGATTATACATCCTAAGGATTTAAAACCACTTTTGACAAACCCAATAAAAAGATGTCCTGTAACGGGATTAGACATTTCCATGCAAGCTAAAAACAGTAAATTTATAACCGTATCAGGAATTAAGTGGTATTATCGATATGAACGGGAAATATATTACCAGTTTCTTGCAATTAGGCTAAATGAGAGTTCAGTAAAAAAGGATATCGAAACTCAATTTAGATTAATTGCACACAGCATTAGAAATGCAGAGAGCAATCCTCGAAACAACACCCGAAGAGCAATTCAGAAACTTCTTGCTGAAAAAAACAGTTTGTTTAATAACCTTCAACTCATTGAAAAAACTAAACTACAGGAGGCTGGGTTTTATTCTGATTAAGTTTTTATCAGAGTTACAGTCTACTGTTTATTTACGACGAAGTCAGTGACTTCGTCGAGCAGGGGAATTTCATACTGCAATTCAATTAATTAGTCGATCCTTAATTA
>DMBU01000095.1:0-190 GCA_003446015.1 Bacteroidales bacterium
CAACAGGAAGTTCTTGAATGACTTCACGTGGATTTTCTAAGAAAACATTTGTTGCCCCACAATAGATTAAAAATAAGGTCCACGTGCGCTCAAATACATGACTTAAAGGCAAAAAGCATAAAGATTTATCATTCTCATTAATATGTAATCTTTCTTGATTAATCTTAAAAGCATTCATAAAATTATCGTG
>DMBU01000095.1:230-38670 GCA_003446015.1 Bacteroidales bacterium
TCATTCAAACATGTATTTCTTAGAAATAATTTTATTTCAATAAAGTAATAATTTTTCGATAAAAAAAGGGAAATTTAAGATTAAACTAAATCTTTAATTTTGAAACCTGAAATAACAAATACTAAATGAAAAAGTATGCTAATATTTAAACCTGTTTATTTATATTCTCTTATGTTTCCATTTACCATATTTTAAAAATAAGAAAGAAAGTAATCCAATGATAAAACCATAAAATATTTCAACACACCATACTATTTCAACACTTGAGTTTTTTATGTTTACCAATAAATAAGTAACTAATACATACATAAAAATAACTATTGTTTCAATAGCAAAAGAGATCTTAGTCATCCCGGTTCCTGAAACACCACTGAAAAGGACAAATCCTATGGTAAGGAATATTGCTGCAATACTAACAACATAAAGTGATGGAAGAGAATCTTGAATAAGTACCGAATTATTTGTATAAATAGATATAACCTTCTCAGGAATTGCAATATTAATTAGAACAAGAACCATAACTCCAGCCAGGCAAAGCTTTAGAATTTTTAAAACCAGAGGGATCACTTCATCTGTTCGTTCGCGTCCAATAACAAAGCTTATCAGTGAGTTTGTAGCTGACGTAAATCCCCAAATAGGAATAAGCATAACAACATAAATACTCCTGATAACATTAGAAATAGCCAGCGAATGCTCTCCCATTTTTTCGACAAATAAAAAGAAGAAAAACCAGCCAATAAAGGAAATAAAGTTTTGCATCATCATAGGGAACGCAACTGTTAGAATTCGCTTTAATAGAGGGTAACTAAATTTCCGAAACTGAAATAATCCAAAATATTTCGTATCAACAAACTTTAAGGTATAGAAGATAAAAAATATACATGCGGCAATTTCTGCAATTACTGAAGCTATAGCTGCACCAGCAATACCGTATTTTGGAAATCCCATATTTCCAAAAATCAGAACATAATCAAGAAATACATTCGTTAAGGCCATTAAAATTGTTGTCCACGTAATTACCTTGGTTCTGGCTATCCCAATATAAAAAGCTCTAAATCCAAAATTTACACAAGCAAAAAGCAATCCTATAATTCGATAATTTAAATACTCTTTTGAAGCTTCTCGTATTTGATCTGATTCCAATACATTATTGAAAATAATTGGCATTATACTTTTCATAGCAACCACTAATATAATAGCCAGAAAAACCAGGAAATAATGAGAATGCTCTATTATTGTTCCGATCTCGTTATGCTTATTCTCTCCAAACCTTCTTGCAACAATAATTTGAGTACCTATAGAGAAACCAAAACCCAGCATAACTAGTGTAAGATAGAATACACTTCCGATAGCAGCAGCACCTAACTCAACCTCGCCAACTCTTCCTAAAAATGCAGTATCCGTAACACTAATAATGTTTTGGACAATACTTCCCAGTATTATTGGATATGCAATTTTCCAAATTTCTTTATAACTAATTGAGGTTTTGATCATAAATACATAATTACAATTACTCACTACAAACCATATGCGCCCAAAATTAAACGAAATTTTGCATAATTAGAATAAAACCAAAGATCATATCTTAAACATGAAGAAAATGTTCCATTCATGCAGTGATCATAATAATTGGATGGTTTATCAATTAAAAGTTAGTTTTGAACAAAATATGTAAGCAATCATTAAGTGCAATGCATTTTATCTTTGTATATTTGATATTTGGTAAAAAAATATTAAAATTAAAGCTTATAAAAACAATACTTAATCATTTTATGGTAAGTAAAAAATTATTAATCCAACGAGTATTTATTTTTATTCTGGCAAGTGCGTTTATCTTATCTTGTAAAACATCAACCGAAGAAAAACAATCTGAAGAACGAATACCTGTAAGAGAAATAGACACTTCAACGGTATTACTTAAATTAAACAACACTCTTTTTACATTACCTTCGCCATATCAGGCATCGTTTTCCATAAAAAACAGTAATATAGCTTATAATAAATCTTTGCTAAACCCTCCAGATAATGTAACAAATTACACCACAAATTTTCAGCAAGCAATTAATGTTGGAATTTATGGAACCGATCTGGGATATTTAAATATTTATGATCAGGTTCCCGATGTGATTTCCTATTTTACAGTAATCAAAAAATTAAGCCAGGAATTAGGAATACATAATGCTCTTCAAATTAACATTATTGATAAAATTGAAAAGAATATTGATAACCAGGATTCATTACTTTTTTATTTGACCGGGTCTTACAGACAATTTGATTCATATCTAAAATCAAATAATCGTAAAGATATTGGAGTATTAATTATTACCGGTGGCTGGATTGAAAGTATTTATATCCTTTCGCATTGTGCTGTTGATAGTAAAAACAGGCAATTAATAAATCGCCTGGGAGAACAAAAGCATCCTCTGGATAATCTAATTGAAATCTTATCACCTTATTATTATTTATCCAAAGACTTTTCAAATCTTATCGATGATTTAGTTGATCTTGCTTATGAATTCGATGGTATAATTTACAGTTATTCTTACGAACAATCAGAAGTCAATACTGAGAAAAAGCATACATTAGTAAAAAGTAAATCAAATGTGATCATCTCGGAGTATCACCTTAAAACTATAGCTAATAAAATATCATCTATAAGAAATAAGATAATTTATTAATGAGATATTTATGAAATCAATATTAAAATATTCTCTTTCATTTTTAATCAGTTTTTTTGCAGCAAATGCATTGTTAGCACAAAATAACATTGATCATTGTTCAGATTATCTGACATCGGGTTTTGTATCCGATGGACAAGAATATAAAGCAAAATTAGACGAGAACAACAGAGCTAAATTTTATACAACCTTCTATGGGGGAAGCCAATACAGGTTAATTGCCTGTGGTGAAATAACTGATTACCCTTTAGCGTTTTCTGTTTTTGATACCGAAAAAAATCTGCTGTTTTCCAATAAAGATAATGATTTTACACCCTACTGGAATTTTACATTTACATCTACCATTGATTGTATTATCGAATTTGAATACAACAATGAGAAACCATTAAAAAACGAAGTGATGCTCCTTATTGGTTTTAAAGAAAAATAATCGTATTTTCGTGTATACCAACTAATCAGCAGTTACAATTAAAAGTCTATGAGTGAGCAGATTTTAAAAGCTTTAATGCAATTATTTGCAATTATAGCACATCCAACAAGCGATGCAAAAGATCGCAGGTCAATTGTTGAGTCTTTCTTAAAAAGGCAATTGAATCAGGAAACTGTAAAAACATATTTAAAGGTTTTTAATGATTATTATGAAATACATCAGGAAAAGCTAAGTGAAAAAAGTATGCGTAAAAAGCGATTTTCATCAAGCTCTGTGCGCGTGCTTAAAATATGTACTCAAATAAATGAAGAACTAACCCAACGACAAAAAAATGTTGTTCTTGTACAGCTTCTTGAATTTGTAAAATCCGGAGGTGAAATTACAGAACAAGAAATGGCCTTCATCACAACTGTTGCTGATAGTTTTTTCATAGAACAAGATGAATATCAAGAGATTGAAAATTTTGTATTTTTTGGAGCAGATAAATTACCTGATACCAAAAAGCTTCTAATTATAGATAACAATGAGAGTTTTGAGCATGAGAATATATATCACTTAACAAACTCATCGCTTTCTGGTCAGCTTAGAGTACTTGAAGTTGCATCAGCCAATATGTATTACATTAAATATATTGGTAAAAGTGAACTTTATTTAAATGGTCAATTATTAGAGCAGGAAAAAGTATATGTTTTAAATAACGGAGCTTCCATAAGAAATCCAAAAATAAAGCCTATTTATTATGGCGATATTATAAGCCAATACAATGTCGACCGGATAAAATCAAGAATAGTGTTTGATGCCCGTGAGATTGGATATAAATTTAAAACCGGGGCCATTGGGTTGCATTCAATGAGTTTTACTGAAGAATCAGGAAAGCTGGTAGGAATTATGGGTGCTAGTGGGGCTGGAAAATCAACGTTGCTAAATGTTTTGAATGGAAGTTCACCTCCTACTTCTGGGGCTGTTACAATTAACGGAATAAACATTCATACGGAAAAGGAAGAAATTGAAGGTTTAATAGGTCATGTTTCTCAGGATGATTTGCTAATTGAAGAACTTACAGTATATCAGAATCTTTATTATAACGCAAAGCTTTGCTTTGACAATTATACAGAAGAAGAACTTCAAAAAACAGTACTTGAAGTACTTGAAAATTTAGGTCTTTATGAAATTAGGGATATTGAAGTTGGGAGTCCATTAAATAAAAAAATTAGTGGAGGACAAAGAAAGCGATTAAACATTGCTTTAGAATTAATTCGTGAGCCTGCAGTATTATTTCTTGATGAGCCTACATCAGGTCTCTCTTCTCGTGATTCTGAAAACATTTTAGACTTACTTAAAGAATTAACCTTAAAAGGTAAGCTGGTTTTTGTAGTTATACATCAACCTTCCTCTGATATATTTAAAATGTTTGATAAACTTTTAATCCTTGATCGAGGAGGTTTCTTGATTTATAATGGTGATCCAATCGATTCTATTATCTATTTTAAATCGAGTATTCAACATGCGAATTGGAGCGAGAGCGAGTGTCATTGTTGCGGGAATGTGAATCCTGAGCAGATCTTCAATATCATTGAAACCAAAGTACTCGATGAATATGGCAATTTTACCAACGACAGAAAGATTGCTCCATTAGAATGGAGGCAAAGTTTTGAACATCAGAAACAAGAAGAACCAGAAGATCAGTCAAAGAAAAAACTATCTACACCAGATAGAACTGTTCCGGAAATTTCTTTTAAAACACCAAATAAATTCAAACAATTTTTTGTGTTTGTAAAAAGAGACATATTATCAAAGCTTGCCAATACACAGTACCTTGTTATTAACTTACTGGAGGCTCCTTTCCTTGCTTTTTTACTTGCATATATTATTAAATACTACAATATAAACGTTGGAAATGAAATAGGTTACACCTTAAGCGAAAACAGTAATCTCCCTGTTTATATTTTCATGTCGGTTATTGTTGGAATATTTATTGGATTAACAGTAAGTGCCGAAGAAATTATAAAAGACAGAAAGATCCTTAAAAGAGAAAAATTCCTGAACCTAAGCTGGTCTAGTTATTTGTTTTCAAAAATAGCTGTACAATTTACATTATCTGCTATTCAGTCGTTTATGTTTGTAGTGATTGGAAATACAATAATGGAAATTAGAGGTATGTATTTTGAATATTGGATAGTACTATTTAGTGCCTGGTGTTTTTCCAATGTGTTAGGACTTGTTATATCAGATAGCTTCAAAACCGTAATCACCATTTATATCTTAATTCCATTTTTGGTGATTCCACAATTAATCTTAAGTGGTATTATTGTAAAGTTTGAGAAATTAAACCCAAATATCTCAAACCCAAGAGATATACCATTTTATGGAGAAATAATCACTGCACGATGGGCATATGAAGCTTTAGCTGTATATCAGTATACTGAGAATAAATATGAAAAGCAGTTCTATCAATTTGATAAAGCTATGAGTATTGCTGATTTCAAGAAAAACTATTGGATAAGAACTTTAAATAATAAAGTCGCATTTATAGAACGTAATTTCGATAATGAGGAACGATTAGAAGAGCTGGAACAGAATCTTGAACTTTTAAGAAATGAGATTAAAAAGGAACTTGATTCAGAATCAGGTCGGATTGTTAAATTTAATTATTACCATAAACTTTATTACAATAAAATTGATAAAGAAACGATTCAGGCATTAAAGAATTATTTGGATGTTCTTAATAAATACTACATTAAGCTCTACAATAAAGCCAATGGATTAAAGGACAATATGATTTCAGGTCTTCAAAAAACAGCTGAAGATCGGGAGGAGTTTATGGATATTAAACGCAAGTATTATAATGAAAATCTTGCAGATTTAATGAAAAACTCAAATGAGATAAACAGAATAATTGAATATAAGGGAGAGCTTTTTCAAAAGATTGATCCTGTATTTTTAGACCCTCAAAATAAATTTGTAAAAGCACATTTTTATGCACCGCGAAAACAATTCTTAGGGAACTATTATAGTACTTTCTGGGTTAATATTATCGTAATCTGGACCATGACTATTATGTTTTATTTTGTACTAAAGTACAGATTACTCAAAAGGGCATTGGATTTCTTTGAACAAAAGACTTTCAAAGGAGACTAAAATAAATACCCATCAGAATCTGATGGGTATATTTATATATAATAAGAAGCTATAGAAATTTGAATCTATGGCTTTTATAATTAATTTTGGTATAGCCTAATCAACTACTTCAATCATTTTAAAAGGAATACGGATGATAGATTCATAATCTTCACCTGCTTCCAACATATCTTCATCATCTTCTTCGTAATACCAGTTAATAACAACTTCGTTACGAGCTTTTTTAATTGTCTCTAACTTTTTGAAAACATCCAAAATACATTTTGAAGAACTGGTGTTAAAATATTCTAACTGAATATTAACAGTAGTTAATTTTTGAGGTTCTTTAGAATACTCTTCTAACCATTCCACTAACGGACGGTAAAATTCAATTGAATTCTCTGGTATTGATCTACCTTTTACTTCAATTATTCCGGTTGTGGCATCAAAATTTACAGTTGGAGTTTTAGGTGTTCCTTCTATTGAAATTGATTCCATATTGTTGTGTTATTTAAGTTTTTATTTTATTTCTAGATGGTTATATTTAAACTAAAAAAAGAATATTCATCATCGTATGTATCGAACTCATAATCAACTTTTCCATCTGTTCTTCGGGCAATGTCAATTAATCCGAGACCGCCTCCTCCTTTATCCGAAAATTTTTGATTATTAAGTACAAATTTATACAATTCTTTTAATTCATCTTTAGATAATGATTTTATCTTATCTAAACGTTCTTTTAATTTTTTAATCTTATCGTTTTTAATAAAGTTTCCAGTTCGTATATCATACATTTCGTCCATTTTAGATATAACAAAAATTCCAAAATGAATATCCATGCTGTCACTTATACGGTCTGGCAAATCGTCAACATGATGATATAGGTTTTGTAAACTTTCAACAAGAATATTATATATCTTCTTTTTAGTAATCGAATGATCAATCACGTGATCGAGCTTTGATTCAACAACTCCTAACACGTTTGTAATGAGTTCAGCAGTTATACTTCCTTTATAAGCAAGTAACACTTCCCCTTTGTTCATTTTAGTATAACGCTCTTCAATATTAAAGCTCATAAAGGCTTTGTGGTTTATATCTTATCAAGTCGTATAAATTTAAAACTTTTTTCTACTTAAAACAAATATTATTAAAAATTGGTTCAATTAAATAATTCAACCAATTAAAAGTCCACTTGACCAGACAAATTAATATTCAATAAATTCCTTTTTAAATTTCATACTAAAAATAAGCAAGTAAATTCTTGAATCAAAATTTTTTTTTTAATCGTATCAAAAAACTAAATGAATGCTCCTTTTTCGTATACTAACGCGTGAATTTACTAATTATATTTTGATTTTTTACTCCCTTCATAGATAGAATAGTTCAGGAATTTGCATTCTAAAGGTCCATTAAAAAGAGTAATTTTTTGAGTTGGTCGTAATCCGATATGTTTTATTGCCTCAAAATTACTGCTTAGTAACCAAACCTCATATCCTTTATATTTATTTTTAAAACTGTCTCCCAGGGTTTTATACAAATTATTTATCTCGCTTACCTTAATTCGCTCATCGTATGGAGGATTTGTAATTACAACCCCCGATTGAACTACTGGTGGCATATAATTCTCAATGGGGCCAACATTTAACTCTATCTTGTTTTTGAGTCCGGCATTTGAAATATTTTCTTTGGATATTCTTATCGCGATTTCTGAAATGTCGGAACCAATAATTTCAATTTTAGTATTGATCTCAGGGCTATCCTCTTCATAGATTTTTTCCAACAAATCACTATCAAAATCTTTCCAGGTTTCAAACCCAAATTTTTTACGATAAATACCCGGAGGGATGTTATTCGCAATCATAGCTGCCTCGATAATTAATGTGCCAGATCCACACATAGGATCGATCAGTACACTTTGTTTATCCCAACCTGATAATAGTATCATTCCGGCAGCAAGCACTTCATTTAATGGTGCTTTTGTGGTTTTTAGCCTATACCCTCTTTTATGCAATGAATCTCCAGAACTATCCAATGAAACAGTACAAATATCATTTGAGATATGTATACTTATGTTAACATCGGCATCTTCAGTATCAACATAGGGCCGTTTTTGGAACTTTTCACGAAACTGATCAACAATGGCATCTTTTACTTTTAAAGCTACATATTTTGAATGCGAAAAATGATCAGAGTATACAACACTATCAACAGCGAATGTGTTTTTTAAATCAAAATAATCGCTCCAAATAATTGTTTGAATAGAATCGTACAATTCTTTTTCATTTTTTACTTTGAATTCAGCAATCGGTTTTAATACTCTGAGGGCTGTTCTTAAATGAAAATTTGCCCTGTACATTAATTCCTTATTGCCTGTAAATTCGACCATCCTGTTTCCAATATTCAGATCAGTCGCACCGAGTTGTGCCAATTCGTTTTGCAGAACTTCTTCCAGACCTTTGAAGGTTTTTGCAACTAACTTAAAACTATCATTCTTACTATCCACTTTATATTTTTTTATTCAGAAATTCTTTTACCTGGTTATAAGCATTAGTAAAACGCTCATCACCTATACCTTTAATAATTCTATAATTAAATCCGTAATTTTTTAATTCTTCTTCATACATATCAAAAAGTTTGTCTCTCATCTCTCCCCCATTTTCTCTTACGGGGTCAGGAATCCAGGGAATATCATTGTTGCATAACAAAAATAAGTCAATTTGGCTTTCTTTGATTTTTTTATCAATCCAATCAGGCATTTTATTAAAAACTAATTTAAACCATATTTTAGTTATGATTAAATATGTATCATAAAACAGAACCGTATTTGCTTTTTGGGAAAACGTTTTTTCAAGTTCGATTTGTTTATTAGCAATGTGCTCAACATCATTATAATTGTAATGTCTTTTAAGATTTTCAATATATTCACGTGCATATTCCGGAACCCAAACTGTATTAAACTGTTGAGATAAATATGCTGACAACTCAGTTTTGCCAGTAGATTCTGCTCCAATTAAAACTATACGTTTAATTCTATTTTTATTTGTTTTTTCCATTCAATATATCCCAGAATAGCCAATATAGTGTAAACCGCAAATAATATCACTGTTGGGTAAAGTTCCTTGTAAATATATAAACCTAATGAAACCGCATCAACAATAATCCAGATAATCCAATGTTCAAGGATTTTCTTTGCGAGCATCCAGGTGGCTACAAAACTTGCAGCAGTGGTGAAAGCATCCCAATATGGAATTTCCGAATCAGTATAATTAATTAAGATATAAGCAATAAATACAAATAAGATTATTGTTGTAACAGACAAATAAATTGCTAATTTGTAACTTGTTTTTGATATTTTGAGGTCGTCTTGTTGTTTCGTTTTTGCTCCAAACATCCAGTTATACCATCCATATATACTTACAAAGACATAATAAACCTGTAAGCCCATATCGGCATAAAACTTACTCGTAAAAAACACATAAACATAAAGTACTGAGGTAATAAATCCTGCCGGCCAGCACCAAATATTTTGTTTTATTGATAAAAGAATGTATAATAAGCCGAAAACTAAACCAAGCAATTCAATGTAATTATTACTTATCCAGAGTAAAATCTGATGTAGCATTTAATTGATTTTAAAAGCTGCAAAGATATTCTATTAAATCTAAAAATCCAGATTTTATTGGGTATTTAGAACCTGCTTTTGATATTGATCCCAGTTATGCATAATTTCTACGGCCCTGTTAAATCCTTTATCGCGAACATTTACAATTTGGAAATATTCACTCATATCCCATAAGTCGCGAGCAATTAATGCCTTAACAATCATTTTAAAATCATCTTTTGATTTTTCAAACTCTTCGTCGGTAGTTTCAATATCATTATCTTTTCCGTATGATAAAAGATCAGTTAAAATCTTATCACTTACCTCAAATCTTTCATTATATGCACTAAATTCTTTATAAGTTGATTTTAACTTATTCCTGTTTTTATCAATATATTCGAGAATAAACGAATTTAGAACACCAGTTCTTATCATTTTACTATAAAAACCTGTAACAGATGTTGTGTCCAGTGGAACAAATATGTCGGGCATAATTCCACCTCCACCATAAACGGTTCTGTTGTTTTTTAAGGTTATATATTTTAAAGAATCAGGCAGATTAATGCTATCCTTATTTAAAAATTCTCCGTGCTCATAGCGATTATATAACTCCTTTTCATATTCTTCTTTTCCATTATCGTAAGGCTTTTGTATCAATCTCCCTGTTGGGGTATAATATCTTGCAACTGTCAATCTTATCATAGAATTATCAGGTAAAAACATTGGACGTTGCACAAGTCCTTTTCCAAATGATCTTCTCCCAACAACAATACCTCTATCCCAATCTTGTATTGCACCAGCAACGATTTCGCTTGCAGAAGCCGAACCCTCATCAATCAGAATAAGAATTTTATCATTCTTATATTTACCATTACCGGTGGCTTTGTTATCCGTTCTTGATGATTGCAATCCCTGGGTATAAACAATTAATTGATCCTTTTCTAAAAACAAATCGGCCAGTTCAATTGCCTTATCCAGAAATCCCCCTCCATTACCCCTAAGATCCATGATAACAGATTTTGCACCTTGTTTCTTTAATAAATCCATCTTTTCAATGAATTCATTAAGGGTGGTCATAGAAAAACGATTAATTTTTATGTATGCAATTTCATTATCAATTAAGTAAGCTGCATCAACGCTATAAATAGGAATTTTATCGCGGATAATAGTAAAATATAAAATTTCATTTACTCCTTTTCTTTTAACACCTACATGAACTTTTGTTCCCTTTTGGCCCAACAATCTGTCGCGCACACCTTTCGTAGTAATCTCTACACCAGCAACATTTTCCTGGTCAACTTCAACAATTCTATCTCCTGCTCTTATTCCAACTTTCTCAGATGGCCCTCCTGATATTGGTGATATAACATAGATCGTATCGTTTAATACATTAAACTGAATTCCTATTCCTTCGAAATTTCCTTCAAGCGGATCATTCATCTCCTGCACTTCGTCGGCAGGTATATATACTGAATGAGGGTCTAATTCTTTTAAGATATTGATAATAGCATTTTCAACAAGTTGTTTTGAATCAACAGAATCAACATAATAAGAAGAAATGTATCCTAATGCTCTACTAAATTTAAAGATATCCTCGGTTAAGTATTGAGAAAATAATTTAGCTGGTACTAAAAAGAATAAAAAAATGATTATGTATTTAGAAAGTTTTAGCTTTATCATAATACTTTGAATTAAGTTGGAGTAATAAATATAACAAACTTAATGTTAGTTTGTTAACGAGGGATTAAATTAAAAGGTATTTTAATAACATCAGAAAGGTCCTCTCCATCTTCGAAAATCTGGTCGTCAATATCATCGTAATACCAATCAACATTAATTTGTGCACCCTTATCAAACAATTTTTTAAAATGATCTAATATTTGTAAAATATATTTTGATGATGCAGAGTTCATATAGGTTAAATCGAATTTTAAATTGAATATAAAACTCTCATAATCTGCTTCTTCTGTCAGGATTTTTTTGATGTACTTTTCAACTTTATAGATTAATGAATCATAAAATGCAACAACATCTTCGGGACGAGAAATACCTATTAACTCAAATTTTCGATTTTTAACATCAAACACAATTTTCGGAGTAAATTCTGTTGATTCGATATGAAGATTTTCCATTTTTATAAGACAGGGTTTATTTAGGATTAACCATTATTTCAAGTGTGTAATATAGTAATTTATTGTCAATTTTCTGGAATGAATATCTAATTTTATTCTTTGCAACCTTAGCAATTCTTATTAATCCAGTTCCTGAAGTATTTTTTTCTGAAAACATTTCTTCTTTCAGTACTTCTTTGTACAGCTCTTTCAGTTGGTCTAAACTTAAATTATTTATTTTATCAATTTTTGATTTTATATTCTCGGTATCTTCTATTAAAACAGGATTTGATGCACAAATTTTAAATCCCGACTCCAACTTTAAAATTTTAAATTCAGGGATAATATGATCAAGTTCATATTTCTCTCTAATGGATTGAATATATTGATAATTATTTTCCAGCATCTCAATCATTACAATTTGAATTTTTTTATAAAAGTAATTTCCAATATTATTCTCTTTTACAAATAAAGAAAATTCTATTAAAAGTTTATTTAACAAACAATAATCAAAAAATGCTTTATGTTGGATTATGATCGTTTCAGTTTTCATTATCGAATTTTATGTAAGCCAATAAAAAAAGGGAACAGAACTTCCCCTTAAATCGATTATTCCCACTCAATAGTTGCAGGTGGTTTTGAACTAATATCATAAACTACCCTGTTAATTCCTTTTACCTTATTTATTATCTTATTAGAAATATCTGCTAAAAACTCATAAGGTAAATGCGACCAATCGGCTGTCATTCCATCTGTTGATGAAACTGCGCGTAATGCTACAGCATTCTCGTATGTACGCTCATCTCCCATTACGCCAACAGATTGCACTGGTAATAAGATAACACCAGCCTGCCATACTTTATCGTATAAGCCATATTCCTTAAGACCTTCAATATAAATATCATCAACATCCTGCAGAATTCTAACTTTTTCATGAGTGATATCTCCTAAAATTCTTATTGCTAAACCCGGTCCAGGAAAAGGATGTCTTTGTAACAACTCACTTTTAATTCCGATTGATGCACCAACTCTTCGAACTTCATCCTTAAATAAAAGTTTTAATGGTTCAACAATTTTCAAGTTCATTTTTTCGGGTAATCCTCCAACATTATGATGTGATTTAATTGTTGCGGATGGACCATTTACAGATATCGACTCAATAACATCAGGATAAATTGTACCTTGAGCTAACCATTTTACATCTTTTATTTTATGTGCTTCCCGATCGAATATTTCAATAAAAACCCTACCAATTACTTTTCTCTTACCTTCAGGATCGGAAATATCCTTTAACTGACTTAAAAATTGTTCTTTAGCATCAACACCAATAACATTAAGGCCCATATCTTTGTATGACTCCAGAACCTTTTCAAATTCATTCTTTCTTAACAAACCATTATCAACAAAAATACAAGTTAGATTTTTACCAATTGCTTTGTGGAGTAACACTGCTGCTACAGAAGAGTCAACTCCTCCTGATAATCCCAGAACGACTTTGTCATTCCCTAATTTTTGTTTTAATTCTTTAATTGTATCTTCTGCAAATACCGAAGGAGTCCAGTCTTGTTTACAGCCACATATGTTAACTAAAAAATTATAAAGAAGTTCTTTCCCTTGTGTGGTATGATAAACTTCAGGATGAAATTGAATGCCATAGGTTTCCTCATCCATTATTTTAAAACCACCAAACTTTACATCACTGGTGCTGGTTATAATCTGATAATTGTCTGGAATCTTAGTTATTGTATCACCATGCGACATCCAAACCTGAGTATCTAACTCAAGTCCTTTCATTAGCTTATCATTCTGATCTATGTAACTAAGTCTGGCCCTACCGTACTCACGATGTTTTGAAGGAAGAACTTCGCCACCATAATTTTGAGCTAAAAATTGCGCTCCATAACACACACCTAATAAGGGATAAAATTTCTTAATTTTTGATAAATCGGGAACTGGTGCATTCTCATCTCTTACAGAAAAAGGACTTCCAGACAAGATTACACCTTTAAACGTTGAATCGAGTTTAGGAATTTTATTAAACGGATGAATCTCACAATATACATTTTGTTCGCGTACCCTGCGGGCTATTAATTGAGTATATTGAGATCCAAAATCTAAAATTAAAATCTTTTCGTGCATGTTTTATGTTTTTCTTGCCTTCAATTAAATAATGTGGCAAAGATAATATTATTGACTGAATTAATTTAAGCTAAAATCAGATTTGGAAAAATACAATCATTTAGTTTTTACTCTTCGCGGCAAAGTTCTATCTGATATTTCTCGCCGTCTTCTGCAGCAAAAGTATTTGGAAATATCTCTCGGGCTTCATTTACAAGTGATGATACGTCTTTATATCTCGCCGAAAAATGACCTAATATTAGTTTTTTAACCTTTGCCATGCTTGCTATTTTAGCAGCATCTTCAGAAGTTGAATGTGAAGTAAGCTTAGCTTGTCTTTTCAGATTTTTGGCATAGGTTGCTTCGTGAAACAATAGATCGACTCCACTTATTAAAGGAACTATCTTTTCTGTAAACGCAGTATCGGTGCAATATGCATAGGATCGAATTTTGTAAGGAGGGAGTGTCAGCTTTTCATTTGATATAATTTCATTATCCTCGTTTACAAAATCATTTCCCTCTCTAATTCCCTGAATTTGGCTTATTGGAATCTTATGAAACTGAACAACATTTTTTCTTAAATTTCTTAAATGAGGCTTTTCAGTAAATTTAAATCCACAAGCGGGTACCCGATGTTTTAGAGGGATTGTTTCAACTACAATTTTATCATCTTCATAAATTACTTCATTCAATTTTGGTTTTAGATGATGATATACTATTTTAAAAGATAAGGTTTTCTCAAAGTATTCAATATGTCGATTTAGTATATTTTCTAATTCAGGATGTGAATATATATGCAGATCCGTATCTCTGTTTAGTAAATTAAATGTTGAGATTAAACCAAATAAACCAAAGATATGATCACCGTGTAAATGACTAATAAAAATGTTGTTGATTTTTCCTAACCGAATTTTATTTTTACGAATCTGCATTTGAGTTCCTTCACCACAATCGATTAAAAAAAACCGCTCATGTACATTGAGCACATGAGCGGTTAAGTTTCTTTTCGAAGTTGGTACAGCAGAACTGCTTCCTAATATTGTTAATTCGAAAGTCAATTAAAATCCTGGTTTATTTACCATTGCTTCCACGACTTTCTTCCTCAGTATTAACAATATCAACAGCCTCTTCAGTCGAATATGCAATATTCAATACCGTATCTAACTGCGATATAGTAATTAGTCTGTCAACAGCATCATTTAATCCTGTTAAAACAAACGTTCCATTAGCATTTTTACAAAGACGATTGGCGACTAGAATAGCACTTAATCCTGATGAATCACAGTATCTGCAATTGCTTAAATCAAGTATGATGTTTTTTTCTCCTTTTCCGGAGATTAAAACTAATTCGGATTTCAAACTTGGCGCAACATTCGTGTCAAGTTTTTCTTCCATTACCTGAATTAAAGTGTACTTTTCTAGTTTTTCAATCTTAAATTCCATTGTAATTAGTTTTTTAATTAAAACAAGAGTTATTCAGAAGCTTTATCTTCCTTATCTTCTTTATTCTCTTTTGCTTTCTCACTTGCCGAACTAGCAGGTTTCTCAGCTTTAGGTTTTTCTTCTTTTACAGCTTCTTCTTTCTTAGCTTTTGGTTTAGCTTTTGGTTTAGCAGTTTTAGTTTCCGCTTTTTTTGCTTCTTCTTTAGCATCCATTTCTGCTTTCTTCTCAGCTATTTCCTTTTTTTGCTCTTCTTCCATCTCATTTTTTAGAGAAGCCAATTCTGAAATATCACCTAAAGTTGTAACCTCAAGATTTGATTTTATCTTTTTAACTGCTTTTTTGTTAGTTGCTGATTTTTGCTTTCTTTCTGCAGCTTCTTCGTCTTTCTTTTCATCTTCAAATACTCTGCTGTGAGATAAAATTATCTTTTTAGACGATTTCGAAAATTCGATTACTTTAAAATCTAATTTTTCGTCAACTTTTGCAGTATTTCCATCTTCTTTAACAAGATGTTTTGGAGTAACAAAACCTTCAACACCATATGGTAAAGCAATTACAGCACCTTTATCAAAAACTTCAACTACAGTTCCTTCGTGAATTGAACCAGAAGTAAATACAGTTTCGAATACATCCCATGGATTTTCTTCTAATTGCTTGTGACCTAAGCTCAATCTGCGGTTTTCTTTATCAATTTCAAGAACAACTACGTCAATGCTTTCTCCAATTGAAGTAAACTCAGCTGGATGCTTAATTTTCTTTGTCCATGAAAGATCTGAAATATGGATTAAACCATCAACACCTTCTTCTATTTCAACAAATACACCGAAATTTGTAAAGTTACGAACAGTAGCACTGTGTTTGGTTCCTACAGCATATTTCTCATCAACATTACTCCAAGGATCAGTTTTAAGTTGTTTAATGCCTAATGACATTTTTCTTTCTTCACGATCCAGGGTAAGAATTTGTGCTTCAACTTCGTCGTTCACTTGTAAGAATTCCTGAGCACTTCTTAAATGCTGCGACCATGACATTTCTGATACGTGAATAAGTCCTTCAACTCCAGGTTGAATTTCAACAAATGCACCATAATCAGCTAAAACAACAACTTTTCCTTTTACTGTATCACCCACTTTAAGTTCTTTATCTAAAGAATCCCAAGGATGAGGAGTTAATTGTTTTAAACCAAGAGCAATTCGTTTCTTATCATCATCAAAATCAAGAATAACAACATTCAATTTTTGATCTAATTGAACGATTTCTTCAGGATGATTTACACGGCCCCAGGATAGATCAGTGATGTGGATTAATCCATCAACACCTCCAAGGTCGATAAATACGCCATAAGAAGTAATATTTTTAACAGTTCCTTCAAGGACCTGACCTTTTTCTAATTTAGCAATAATTTCTTTCTTTTGTTGTTCTAATTCCTCTTCAATAAGAGCTTTGTGAGAAACAACAACGTTTTTAAATTCATGATTGATTTTAACAACCTTGAATTCCATGGTTTTTTCAACATAAATATCGTAATCACGAATTGGTTTCACATCAATTTGTGAACCTGGTAAGAACGCTTCAATGCCAAATACATCAACGATCATACCACCTTTAGTACGACATTTAATAAAACCTTTAATAATTTCATCTTTTTCAAGAGCTTCATTAACACGATCCCAAGAACGTAATGCTCTTGCTTTTTTATGAGAAAGTACTAATTGACCATCTTTGTCTTCCTGACTTTCAACATAAACTTCCACTTTATCACCAGCTTTTAATTCTGGATTATAACGGAATTCATTTAAACTAACAACTCCTTCAGATTTATAACCAATATTGATTACAACTTCACGTTTGTTCATCGATACAACAGTTCCATCAATTACTTCATTTTCAGTAATTGTTGAAAGTGTTTGATCATACATTTTCTCAAATTCTACTTTATTTTTAGCTTGAGAAAATCCTCCATCATTTGAAAGGTTATCCCAATCAAAATCGCCATCTGGAGTGGCAAATTTAATAACAGATCTATCTTTCTCGTTCACTTTGCTATCAGATTTTTCTTCAACCTCAACTGCCGGACTGGCAGATTTTGCATCCTCTTCAACCATTACAGTTTTTTCAGCTTGCACATTTTCCTTCTGCTCAACATTCTCCTCTTGCTCAACAGATTTATTCACATCGTTTTCAGTCATTTAAGTAAAATAATTAATTTTTAATAAGTTAGACAATATTTATAGATTAAATCAGTGTGCAAAAATATAATTTTTATTTAATTATTTAAAAATAAAGATACTAAAAAAACTATATATTAATCAAATATGTATTTCATATTGCATCAATGGATTGTATACATCTTATAGTATATGGTCTTTTAATGAATTATAAGGGCCGCAATTTTTTCCTTCAAAATAATTCGATCAATAGGTTTTGTTAAAAAATCAGATACTCCATTTTGAAATAATTCATTTCTAAGCTTATCATCGTCCATTCCCGAAATAACAAGAATTGGAATTTTAAAATCATTTAATTTTTGTTTAATAAGTGAAACTAACTCAACACCAGCTATTCCAGGCATATTAAGGTCAGCAATAACAAGGTCCGGAATTTCGGTCGTTTCAATGAAAGTTATAGCCTCAACAAAATTTTCTGCAAGTGAAAGATGGTATTGACTGCATAAAAGCTTTTGGATTATTTTTCGGTAAATAATATCATCATCAATGATAAGAATCCTATTTTTCATTCACTTTTCTGAATATTATAAGTTTGTTAAATCATTTATAAATTTAGACCAAAGTAGTAAAAGATAGTTAAAACTTGTAAAAAAATTTACTTTAAAAATAATTCTTATTAAGTTCGTAAACTTTTTGATAAATTGATTTCTTATAATTAAAATTAGATATAGTATGAAAATTGCAATAGCAGGAACAGGATATGTAGGTTTATCCAATGCTGTACTACTGGCTCAAAAGCATGAAGTGGTTGCATTAGATATTAATCAGGAAAAAGTTGATAAAATTAATAACAGAATTTCTCCAATTGTTGATGCTGAAATTGAAAACTTTTTTAAAACTAAGAAACTAAATCTATTAGCCACTTTAGATAAAAATATAGCATATAAAAATGCCGATTTTGTAATTATTGCTACACCAACAGATTATGATGTTGAAAAAAATTATTTTAATACAGATACTGTTGAAAGAGTTATTCAAGATGTTACTTCAATAAATCCAAACACGGTTATGATCATTAAATCAACTGTGCCGGTTGGGTTTACCAAGGAGGTTAGTGAAAAATTTTCTATTGATAATATTATCTTCTCTCCTGAATTCTTAAGGGAAGGCAAAGCTCTTCATGATAATTTATATCCTTCCAGAATAATTGTTGGAGAGAAATCTGAAAGAGCGCAGAAATTTGCAAATCTATTGATAGAGGGAGCATTAAAAGAGAATATTAAAACACTTTATATTAGCTCAACAGAGGCTGAAGCAGTAAAATTATTCTCCAATACTTATCTTGCTATGCGAGTTGCTTTCTTTAATGAATTAGATACTTATGCAGAAATAAGAGGATTAAATTCAAAAGAAATTATCGAAGGTGTTGGACTAGATCCAAGAATTGGAGATCATTACAATAATCCATCTTTTGGATATGGAGGTTATTGTCTGCCAAAGGATACCAAACAGTTGAAAGCAAATTATTTTGATGTCCCGAATAATATTATGTCAGCCATTGTTGATGCTAACAGGACAAGAAAAGATCATATAGCTGATATGATTCTTGGAAAAAAACCTGAAATTGTTGGTATTTACAGATTAACCATGAAAACAGACTCTGATAATTTCAGAGCTTCCTCCATACAAGGAATAATGAAAAGGATAAAAGCCAAAGGTATTGAAGTTGTTATCTATGAACCGGTTCTAAAGGAAAATGAGTTTTATCACTCGAGAGTAATTAAAGATTTGGATGAATTTAAAAGGATTTCAAGTGTAATTGTAAGTAACAGATTAAGTCCTGAACTAGAAGATGTTAGAGATAAGGTATATACAAGAGATCTTTACACAAGAGACTGAGTTAGATCATATGAAAAAAAGATATTGGACTTATAATTGTATTGTACAACAAATAATCAAATTTGTAAAATAATCGAAAGCTGGTGTTATAATACATCAGCTTTTTCTTATTTTTACCTGATATCTTTTAAAATAAAACATAAAATATTCTGCATAAAACAATTATAATGAAAGGAATAATATTAGCCGGAGGAGCCGGAACTCGTCTTTACCCAATTACAAAAAGTATTTCAAAACAGATTATTCCCATCTATGATAAACCAATGATTTATTATCCATTGTCTGTTTTAATGCTTTCTGGGATTAAAGAAATACTAATAATTTCAACACCTAAAGATATTCATTTATATGAAGATTTATTAGGAGATGGAAAACATTTGGGATTAGAAATTTCTTATGAAATTCAACCTTCACCCGATGGACTTGCTCAGGCATTTTTGATTGGCGAAAAATTTATTGGAAACGATAAAGTTTGTTTGGTTTTAGGTGACAACATTTTTTATGGCTATGGATTTACTAAAATCTTAACTAAAGCAGCCGAAATAGAGAATGGTGCGGTAGTTTTTGGATATTATGTAAACGATCCTGAAAGATATGGCGTGGTTGAGTTTGACAAGGATGGTAAAGTTTTAAGTATCGAAGAAAAACCTGAAAAAGCTAAATCAAACTATGCGGTTACTGGTTTATACTTTTATTCAAATGATGTGATCCAAAAAGCTAAAAGCCTAAAGCCCAGCAAACGAGGAGAACTTGAAATTACTGATTTAAACAGGCTGTATTTAAATGAAAGCAAATTAAATGTTGAACTTTTAGGTAGAGGTTTTGCATGGCTCGATACCGGCACTCATGAAAGTCTTTTACAAGCCTCGAATTATGTCTCAACCATTGAACAACGCCAAGGTTTGAAAATTGCATGTATCGAAGAAATTGCATATAAAAAAGGATTTATTGATAAAACACAATTAATTAAATTAGGTGAAGAATTAAAAAATAATCAATACGGACAGTATTTATTAAAAATTGCAAACGAATTGTAAGTATGGAAATAATTAGCACCGAATTCCCAGGCTTGTTCATCATAAAGCCAAAAATATTTGAAGACTCCAGAGGATACTTTTTTGAAAGTTATAATAAAAATAAATTAGGCATTTTAAGTGATATAGATTTTATTCAGGATAATCAATCAAAATCTGTAGTTGGGACTATAAGAGGATTGCACTATCAGCTCGAGCCATATGCACAATCAAAATTAATACGTGTTTTAGAAGGAAGAATTTTGGATGTTGTTGTTGATGTTCGGGAAAAATCACCAACTTATGGCAGGCATTTTTCAATTGAGCTATCCTGCGATAATAAACATCAGCTATTCGTACCAAAAGGTTTTGCTCACGGATTTTCTGTTCTAAGTGATACTGCAACAGTTCTATACAAAACTGATCAATACTATAATCCGGAATCGGAACGGGGCATTAACTTTAACGATCCATATTTAGAAATAGACTGGAAAGTTAATATTGATAATGCCATTGTATCATCTAAAGATAAAGTTCTGCCAACTTTTAAAGAATCTGAAAAGAACTTTAAATACTAACTGATTATGATTAATGTACTTGTAACAGGAGCAAACGGGCAATTAGGCAGTGAATTAAAGCATATTCATAATAAAGGGATTGTTAAATTTGACCGATCAGTTAATTTTGTATTTACTGATATTGATACTCTTGATATTTCAAATCCAATTTTTTTGAAGAAGTTTTTCCAGGATCATTCTTTTGATTTCGTAATCAATTGTGCGGCTTATACAAATGTTGATTTAGCTGAAACTGAAAAAGAAAAAGCGTATAATGTGAATGCAACTTGTGTTAAAAACATTGTTGAAGCTATAAAAGAAAGAAACCTTTCTTTAACAAAATTTATTCATATTTCAACAGATTATGTTTTTGATGGGAAAAGTCATATACCATATACAGAAGAAATGCAAACAAACCCAAAATCGGTATATGGCAAGTCTAAACTTGAAGGGGAGATATTTGCACTGCAATATAAAAATTCAATGGTAATAAGAACATCATGGCTCTATTCAAGTTATGGTAAGAATTTTGCAAAAACCATTCATAAACTTTGTAACGAAAGAGAATCGCTTAATGTAGTATTTGATCAAATTGGAACTCCCACTTATGCATACGATTTAGCTTATGCAATTTTTCAAATTGTTAAACAATCAGTATCAGAAAATCGCTTTATATCAGGGATATATCATTTTTCGAATGAAGGTGTATGCAGCTGGTACGACTTTGCCAAGCTTATTGCAAATAAAGCAAAATCAAATTGTGTCGTTAATCCTATTGAATCAAAAGATTACCCTACTCCTGTTGCACGACCATTCTATAGTGTATTAAATAAAAATAAAATCAAATCAAACTATAAACTTGTTATTCCTTTTTGGCAAGATAGTCTTGACGAATACTTTAACATAACCGATAATAAATAAAGTTTCATTTCGTTTTCCAAAAATCATTTTCTTAACTTTATAAATTCCAACTTGCCTGACATGCCAAAGGCAGTTAAAAAGGCAATCAGGTTAAAAATTAATGCTATGACAAATATTGAATTATTAAACTTTGTAAAATCAAAAGCCAAACTCTGGTTAGAATCAGCAATAGATTCAGATTCAAAAAAGGAAATTGAAAATCTGATTCAGAATGATGAGACAGAACTTATTGAATCGTTTTATAAAGATCTTGAATTTGGAACAGGTGGGTTAAGAGGAATTATGGGTGTTGGAACCAACAGAATGAATATTTACACTGTAGGTATGGCAACTCAGGGTTTAACCAATTACCTTAAACAACAATTTGTAAATACCAAAGAAATTAAAGTTGCAATTGCTTACGATTCTAGAAATAATAGTCGATTATTTGCCGAAAAAACAGCAAGTGTATTCTCTGCAAATGGAATAAAAGTATTTTTATTTGAGAACCTGCGTCCTACGCCAGAATTATCATATGCCGTACGTAAACTGAGTTGTCAGAGCGGAATTGTAGTAACAGCCTCGCACAATCCAAAAGAATACAATGGTTATAAAGTATATTGGGAAGATGGTGGACAAATTATTAGTCCTCACGATAAAAATATTGTAGCTGAAGTTCAAAAAATAAAAAATGTAAATGAAATTCGGTTTGATGATAAACTAACTAAAGTGGAAATCATAGGTGAAAAGATTGATAAAGACTATTTAAAGGAAATTACCAAACTTTCACTTCATCCAAAAGTTATTAAAAATCAAAAAGATTTAAAAATTGTATATACGCCAATTCATGGAACTGGTGTTGATTTGGTTCCAAAGGCATTAAAAGCTTTTGGTTTTGAAAACATCAATATTGTTGAGGAACAAAAAATACCTGATGGAAATTTCCCTACAGTAAAATCACCTAACCCGGAAGAACCCGCTGCATTAGCACTCGCATTAAAAAAAGCCAAAGAAATTGATGCTGATATTGTTATGGCTACCGATCCTGATGCAGACCGCGTTGGTATTGCTATAAAAGATCATAAAAATGAATTCATTCTTTTAAATGGAAATCAGGCTGCTGCTTTACTCATTAATTACTTAATTTCACAGTGGAAAGCAACAGGTAAACTCAAAGGGAAAGAATACATTGTTAAAACAATTGTAACCAGTGAAATTTTAAAAGATATAGCAGATAAGTATGATGTTGAATGCTTTGATGTTTTAACCGGCTTTAAATACATTGCTGATATCATAAAACAAAATGAGGGCAAAATGAAATTTATTGGCGGTGGTGAAGAAAGCTATGGATATTTGGCAGGCGAATTTGTACGCGATAAAGATGCTGTAATGTCATGCGCCCTTTTAGCTGAAACAGCTGCATGGGCAAAAGAAAAAGGAAAAACCCTGTATGAGGAACTAATTGATATTTATATTGAATTTGGATTTTATAAAGAAAAATTAATATCAATTGTTAGAAAAGGAAAATCAGGAGCTGAAGAAATTCAAAAAATGATGAATGATTTCAGAAGCAATCCTCCACAAACCATTAACAATTCAAATGTTATGTTAATTCACGATTTCGAGAAACAAAAAACATTTGATCAGTTAAGTCATTTGCGTTACGACATCAATCTTCCAAAATCAAATGTGCTTCAGTTTATTTTAAAGGATGGATCTAAAATCTCGGTCAGGCCTTCGGGGACTGAACCTAAAATCAAATTTTACTTTGGAGTTCACCAAAAATTAGAAAAACGAGAAGATTTTGAAAAAGTTGACAAATTACTTGATGAGAAGATTGAAAATATAAAAGAATCACTAAATATTAACTAAATGTAAATTTTGAGCAGTGAATGGAAATCCTTTCGCTGATTACATTTTACCAATCAGAAAATATTTAAAATGAAATCATATAGAAAAGAAATTTGGTATAATACCACACGCCGCAGAGAACTTATTAATATAACGCCGGTAGTTGAGCAAGAACTGGCAAAAAGCGGAATTAAAGAAGGCTTGCTACTTGTAAATGCAATGCACATTACATCAAGCATTTTTATAAATGATGATGAATCCGGACTACATGAGGATTTCGAAAAATGGCTCGAAGGTTTAGCACCAGAAAAGCCATATTCACAATACAAACATAATTATGCTGAAGACAATGCCGATGCTCATTTAAAACGAACCATCATGGGACGTGAAGTGGTTGTTGCGGTTACTGAAGGGAAACTGGATTTTGGCCCCTGGGAACAAATATTTTATGGTGAGTTTGATGGTAAACGAAGAAAAAGGATTTTGATTAAAATTATCGGGGAATAAATGGGTTTCAGGTTTCAGATTTCAAATTCCAGATTCCAGTTTCCAGATTCCAGATTTCTGGTTAAGGTATAAAGATAATTTATTTTAAACTTTTCTAAACTGATGCTGTTGTTTAGTTAAAAGACCGGCATGAATCTTTCGCATCATCATAACGAACCAAATAAGAGGAATCTTTTAATAAGCATTTTTTTAAACGCAGGAATTACCCTGGCTGAATTTATTGGGGGAATTCTATCGAACAGTCTTGCTTTAATTTCCGATGCAGTTCATAATTTGAGCGATACCATGGCTATTGTGATTAGTTATTTTGCCATGAGAATTGGGAAAAAAGATTCTACCTCGAAAAACACCTTTGGTTTTAAACGGGTTGAAATATTAGCAGCTCTGTTTAATGCTGTAGTTCTAATTGCTATTTCGGTTTATCTTTTTTATGAAGCATATAAACGTTTTGTTAATCCTGAACCAATACAGGGAAAAACCATGTTTATTGTTGCTACAATTGGTTTATTTGGAAATTTGATTTCTGTTCTTTTGCTTCATAAAGATTCGTCTCATAATTTGAATGTTAAAGCTGCGTATTTGCATTTGTTGGGTGACACTTTATCATCGATTGGAGTTATTGCTGGTTCAATCGTAATTTATTTCTGGCATATCTATTGGATTGATCCACTTCTGACAATACTTATTGGACTGGTTATTATTAATGCAACATGGAGTATTTTAAAAGAAACCGTTGAGATATTAATGCAGGCCAGTCCTGCGGCTCTAAATTTAACCGAAATTAAAAAGGAACTTGAGAAACATCCTGATTTAAAAGATATTCATCATATTCATGCATGGCGTTTATCCGATAATATTATTCACTTTCAGTGTCATGCCTATGTTAATAAGAATCTTCCAATAAACGAAATCGATAAAATACGAATTGAGTTGGAAAGCATTTTGCATAAGGAATTTGGGATTAACCATATTACTATTCAAATGGAACTGGATTCCTGTCTCGATAAAACTACCATTAACAAAGATTAAATCTCAGAATCCTTAAAAAATCTTTTATCGAAATTAACTAAAAACAATTTCTCGACAGGTCTGGTAAAAGCGGTATAAAGCCAGCGCAAATATTCTTTATCCATCATATCATCAGCAATATAACCATGATCGATAAATACATTTTTCCATTGTCCACCCTGCGCTTTATGGCAGGTAATTGCGTATGAGAATTTCACTTGTAAGGCATTAAAATACGGATCATTTTTCACTCCCTCGTATTGCTTTTTTCTCGTTTTTTCATGCTTATAATCTTCCAGAATATTATAGTAAAACTTTTTATTGTCTTCGTTCGATAAAGCTGCAGAATTAATATCCAGGGTATCAAGAATTATTTTACATTCAATTTCCAGATCACCATAATCAATAAAACGCAGAATAACATCGGCAAAGCGAAAACCATATCGCTCCTCATATTTTTTGATCCTTAAAATTTCTGCAATATCACCATTTGCAATAAAATCAAACTTCTCGTTTTCATCTATCCAGTAATAATTGTTTTTTACAATCATTAAAAAATCACCCGTTGCAATCTCTTCTTCGCGCCATAGAATCTGACTTCGAATTCCTTTATTATATTGATTTGCTCTTTTATTTGATCGGGTGATGATGATTGTATCTTCATATCCATATTTATTATAGGAATCAGATATTGTTTCAATCAATTCACTTCCCGAAATTCGTTGAACATCTTTAATGCCATCTAACTCTATGCTTGGAAATACATAATTCTCTTCAGAGATTAAATTCCTAATATTAGTAGCATTTAATAAAACACCAGAATTTTCTTGTTGACGTACTACTTCTTTTAAATTATATTCTAATACTTTTAAATTAAATGTAGCAATCTGCTTTGAATCCAGTGCAGGACTAATATCGATTCCTACAGGAGGTAATTGAGCTTCATCTCCTATTAAAATTAACTTGCAATTTTTATTGTTGTACACATATTGTATCAGATCATCAAGTAATCGTCCCGATCCAAAAGCTGAACTTTCATTTGCATTATTTGAAATCATAGAAGCCTCATCAACAATAAAAAAGGTATTGGAATGTAAGTTTACATCAAGGTTAAAAACGCCAAAACCATCTTTTGAAGATTTTTGCCTGTATATTTTTTTATGAATAGTGTAGGCTGATTTTTTTGAATAAGAAGAAAGTACTTTTGCAGCTCTTCCTGTTGGTGCCAATAAAACTGATTTAATTTTTAGTTTACTAAATGAACTTACCAAAGCACCTATAATTGTAGTTTTTCCAGTACCTGCGTATCCTTTTATTAAGAAGATTTTTGTTGAATCGTTATCTAAAATAAATTCTGATAAACCTTCAACCAATCTGCTTTGATCTTTTGTTGGTTCAAACTTTAAGTTTTCAAGAATTATATTTTTGATGTGATCACTTAACATTTTCGTTAAATAATGTGAGATTTAAATTTAATTTTTAATTTTTTCTTATAAATTTGCAGGCAAACATATAAAATTAAATTAAGCAAAATGAAAAAACTAATTCAAATCGCATTAGCAATAGTAATTGTTGTTTTAGCATACTTTGTTTGGGAGAGTATTCAAGCACCAATCCGTTTCAATAAAGAAAAAGATTTAAGACGTGATGCCACTATTCAAAGATTAAAAGATATTAGAACAGCTCAAATTGCATACAAAGATGAGTATGGAAAATTCACTGCAAGCTTCGACACCTTAATAAATTTCGTTAAGCATGATTCAATGAAATTAGTAAGAGCTGAAGGCGCACTTTCAGATGAATTATTAGCTCAGGGATGGACAGAAGCAATTGCTGTAAAAGAAGGATTAATAGTTAGAGATACAGTTCGAATAGCAATTAAGGATACTTTATTCCCTGCTAATTTTAATGCTGATTTATTATGGAAAGTTCCATTTACTGAAGATGCAAAATTTGAAATGGCTACTGCAAACTTAACTGTTTCGAATTTAAATGTTAATGTGTTTGAAGCAAAAGTTCATTATGATGTTCTTTTGAATGGTTTAGACGAACAAGAAATTATCAACTTAAAAGAGACAATGAAAAATCAGAATAACTTTCCTGGTGTGAAAGTTGGTGATGTTATTGAGCCTAATAACAATGCAGGAAACTGGGAATAAGAAATTCATAATATGCAAGATTTTGCTTTTATTGATGAAACATTAGATATTAATTTAACTCACACGTATATATTGTCCATTCAGGTTAGCCTGAATGGACTTTCTTTTTGTATTCTTGATCCTGTAAGAGAAAAATATATTGCACTCTCAAATAAAAACATGGACCCGGAGTTATCTTTTGATGATTTATTAGACTACATTGAAGAATATATTCAAAATAATGATTTATTAAACCAAAGTTATAAGCACATTAAGCTTATTTATATTACAACTAAAAATACGCTTATACCAAACGTTTACTTTAAAAAAGAAAACCTTAAAAAATACTTTGAGTTTAATCAAAAACTAGATGATTTAGACGAAATACATTTTAGTGAGCTTAAATATATTAATGCATATAGTGTTTTTACAGTTCCGAATCAAATTGCAAATATTTTTTCAAAGCAATTCCCCGGAATAAATTTCTATAATCAGCAAATACCATTTATTGAACATGCTTTGTTTAAATATCATTCTGAATCAAAAAAAGTATTTGTACATATTAACACTAGTTTTATCGATATATGTGTAACTGAGAATGGGAAATTATTGCTTTATAACAACTTTGCCTTTAAAACAGAAATGGATCTGATTTATTTTATCATGTATGTTTTTAATCAATTTAATTTAAATACAGAAACTACCGAAGTTATTTTAAGTGGTTTATTGGATAAGAAATCGTTGACTTATTCAAAATTAAAGGAATTTTTTAATCATTTAAAATTTGATAAATTATCAGAAGAATTTTCATATAGTTATACTTTTAATCAGATTCCACATCATTCTTTTCTCAATTTATTTAATTTGCAACTATGCGAATAGTTAGCGGGAAATATAAAGGAAGGCATATAAGTCCTCCAAAGAATTTTAGAGCAAGACCTACAACAGACTTTGCCAAAGAAAATATCTTTAACATTTTAAATAATAATTTTGATTTTTCAGAACTTGATGTACTCGATCTGTTTTCAGGAACAGGAAGCATTTCATATGAGTTTGCGTCTCGTGAATGCATTTCGGTAATATCCATTGAAAGCAACTTTAAGCATCATCTATTTATTAAAAAAACTATTGAAGAACTTGGTTTACAAAATGTGAAAACAATTAAATCTGATGCGTTTAGGTATGTTAAATCATGCAACAAAACGTTCGATATTATTTTTGCTGATCCCCCTTATGAGTTAAAAGAAATTGAGACAATACCCTCATATATTTTTGAACATCAAATTTTAAAAAAAGATGGATGGTTAATTGTTGAGCATGGCGATAAAACAAACTTTAGTAAGCAAGCAGGTTTTAAGGAAACGCGAAAATATGGAGGTGTAAATTTCAGTATCTTTGAGCATTACGAAAAGAGCTAAAAAAAATCTAAAAATTCTTGTAAAAACTTTTGGTGAATAAAAAATATAAGCTATTTTTGCAACGCAATTAAGCAAACGGTTTGGTAGTTCAGTTGGTTAGAATACCTGCCTGTCACGCAGGGGGTCGCGAGTTCGAGTCTCGTCCAGACCGCTTTTTTAGAGTAAAACCCTTGATTCTTCAAGGGTTTTTTTATTTTTGTGTTGCATTTGTGTTGCACTATACCTATCCTTATTTATCTTTTCTTAATCTTACTTAGAGTGTCTTGACAGTTTTAGTTAACCAAACAGTAATAGACTTTCATTTTGTAGACATTATAGTTCCAGTGTTAATACCTATTTCTTTAGTATTCCAAACGTTGTTGTTTTCAATTTAGATTTTTATTGTATCATTACTAAAGTAAATTGCATCACCTCCTTTACGGACACCTGTGTTTGTTATAAATTTGACTTCATGCAACATAACAGACGCCTTCGATTTCCGCCAGCTCTATAATTCAATGATTAGTATCAACTCCCAGCTAAGAGTTTATTGTTTTTTTTAGTACATCGAAGTTCCCAATTGGAACATTGGCATATACATGGCTATAAGAATTATGCCAACTAATAATCCTACAAAAATAATCATTATAGGTTCAAGAACACTACTTAACATTCCGATTCTGTGTTCCAATTCATCCGAATATTGGTCGTTTAATTTGGAAAAGACAGTATCCAATTGGTTAATTTCTTCAGCTACCTTGGTTAGCGAAACAGTACGTTTATCGAAAATTGAAAATTGTGCCATACTTTCATATAATGGTTTTCCGTATAGAATATCCTTTTCGATGGTTGTTAATGCTTGCTGATATGGATAAAAAGTAATCATGTTTTTTATTAACTGTATAGCTCTTAACATTGGAGTTTTTGATCCAATAAGTAATGCCATAGATTGACAGAATCTAGCCAGATATATTTTCTGAACCAGATCTCCGATCATCGGAATTTTTAGTAATAATTTTGAAGAAAAATTTCTATACCAGTTCTTTTTTCGAACAAAATATAAAACAAGAATAATAGAAACGATAATTAAGAGAACCAATCCAAGATATTCCGAAAAAACATTAGATAATTTAACAACAGCTTTGGTTAATGCAGGTAAATCTCCTTTAAATCGCTTAAACACATCTACAAACATGGGGACAACAAAATTCATCATAAATATTACGGCACCAATTGCTGTTACTAAAACCAGTGTTGGATAAGTAAGAGCGCTTGTAAATTGCTTTTTTTGCTTTATTTTTTTTGAAAAATAAATACTTAAATCTTTCAGTACATTATTTATCTTTCCACTCTCTTCGCCTATTCTTACGCTATAATATTCGTATGGGGTAAATTCTCCGGATTTCTCCATGGCCTCAGATAAACTCACACCTTCCAACACCCGATTCATTAAATCTTCAAAAATAACACGTTCTTTCTTTCTGGTTTGTTCTGCTACAACAATATCCATTGCGGTGCGAACATCGGTTCCTGAAGTAAGTAATATATTTAGTTCAGAATAAAACTGTTCCTTTTTCTGATCTTTTAGACCTTTTTTGCCAAACGAGATATCCTTATTCAGAAATGCAAAAACATTCTGAACTTCTCCGTTTTTTTTATCTGAAGTTCGGCCTTCCTGATGACCAGATTTTGATTTCTTTTTTATTTCTGTTAAATCGAGGCTCATTATTTAAAAATTGAACTGTTTACATTCTCAAAGCTTGGGTATTCTTTATAAAATGAATAGGGTATCACATTGTTATGCAATTTAATATCAAACGAAAAATGAGTTACCATTCCAGTGTTTCCATGTTGTAATTCGTATTCCAGGTTTGAATATTCGAGTTTAAAGGTATCCATATTTTCGTTAAAACGACGCAAAATTCCAATATCCGAAAATTCGTACATACAAGTGCTATTTTTATCGCTAAACTTTAGTTCATAAATTCGGTACTCAATATGATTATATCGCTCAAAATCGGTGTTTAAAATTGATTTTAGCTGCAATGCTTCCTGGTTCTTATCATAATCGTGTAAGATTCGATTATTTGAGCTTACCAATTGCATGTACAAGGTTATTCCTAAAACCATTACGATACTGGTTATGGTTAAAGCAACCAAAATTTCGATGAATGTAAAAGCGGGTTGTTTTCTCATATATTTAAAATGGTAAACTATAATATAACTTTGTGAGATTTTGTGTTTTTGTGATTTTGTGGCCTTAAAACCTGCCACTATCCCGATAACTATCGGGACACGAAGACACTAAACAACACTAAAATATCAACTCTCTATTTACTTTTTTCTATAATAATTAGTTCATTCTGCTCAACTAATTTATAATTCCGAACATCGTAAGCAGAAATATTCAGTTGAAATAATTCCTCATTATTTTCGTATTCTGCAACTGTTTTTTTTATTAAAATATTTCCATAATCGAAATCCTGATCGAAATAAGTTTTTTCTGATTTAGTTTTTACCAAGACTTCATTTGCCAAAAAATATGCTTTTGTTTTTAGACTGTTATTTGAGTTTTTGCTAATACTTAGCATTAACATTAATGCCAGCGAAAATGCTATAGTGACTATAAGCATAGCAATGATGGTTTCAATTAATGTTGAAGCTTTAAGCTTTTTGAATATTCTAATTTTTGAAATCAAATCCCTTATTTTCTTCAAAATTATGCTTTTCATTCAAATAATAAACATTAAACAACAAAAACTAAAGGGCATAAAAAATAACCGTAAGGCTGAATTTGCAATTCAGCTTTCTTGCTTTTCCAAAACAATAGCAATTACAAATTAGCAACAGCGTTTTCATGATTACCTTTGAAAAATTATACAATCATATGAGGA
Organism: Bacteroidales bacterium; assembly: GCA_003446015.1. Lineage (GTDB taxonomy): Bacteria > Bacteroidota > Bacteroidia > Bacteroidales > UBA12077 > UBA12077. The sequence goes on from DMBU01000095.1 coordinate 32,061, forward strand.
TATTGCTAATAAAGAAAGTGCCATTACAACTTTTCTCATGAGCGAGAGCGAGTAAATGACGCTTAGCTTCTTCGATTTTATTTCATCTGCCGCTCAGCGAGGGGATCTTTTAGTCTATTAAATTGTTTTGCCCACAGCTAAGCGGAATTTGCATTTCCTCTTTTTCTTGAAACAATACTATTGAATTACAAATTCAATCAAAAAAGAAAGCGGCAAAACATTTGCCGCTTAGCTGGTTTCATTTCTTTAGAATAATAACCAGATACTTACTCAAGTATTATATCTCCAACTACCTGATTAACATAAACAACTTTTGTAAATCCTCCACCAGTTATTTTGATTTCTCCTTCTCTTGTTACACTACTTGTTAAACAATTAACCGAAATGGTCACATTACCACTACCAGATAACTGGTTAGTACTAATCCATGAATCAGTTGAAATGGTCCAGTTAACATCGGTGGTGATAATCAATGAGCGGTTTAGTATTTCTTCTGTAAATAATAATCCTGCAGGACTAGTTTCTATAATTTCTAGTTCTGGGGGGGATTTGCAATAATACTTGGTTCTCCTGTTGGGTCACCTTTGTAATGATAAGAATATCTATTAACAATATCTCCATTATGATCTTTAACAATTGTTAACCTTCCAAAAACATCATACTCATATGTTGTGGTTCTATTAGAAATATCTGTAGCAGATGTCATTCCTTGCATTGGTTTGTAAGTATAAGTAGATATCTGTGCATCTGAAGGACACAATCGAACTTCATCAATGTATCCATTATCAACAATTATAGGATTTGAAGTTGATAAATGTTGAATTGGACGCGCTTTAATTATCCAATCATCGTTTTCAGAATTTTTAAAATAATATGAAAGAGTATAATCGCCGAGTGGCATTATTAAGCCAAGAATACTCAATTGTCCATTAAAACAATTAAAACCGGTTTTCCCTTCATTCAAAACCTCACCCATCATGGCAAACTGTGAAGTAAAAGTATTATAACTCCCTATTGAAAATTCTTCAAAACTAGTGTATGCTATTTTATTTAAACTTGCATTTGCGGCTTTAACAATAGGATAAGAATTATTGTAACTCCATATATAAGCAATCTTATAATCATCAGCATAATTGGCATTAATCAAATTTCCATAATTTGAATATTCAAATTCCTTTAGTAACTGATGATTTATAGATTTTCTTAAATAATATTTCCCTGCAGAACTACTTATATAAGCCAACTTTTCTGGTTGTTCTGCTTGATCCTGAAATTCACAAATTACTGGACTCGAGACATTATAAGTATAATTTTTACTATTCAAAACCATATTATAACTTATTTCAGTATTTAACTGCCAACGATATTCATTTAATGAACCACCTATGAAATATAAATCCTCACCAATAGTTTTACGTACAACAGTTTCTATTGGAACACCAACCATGTATCTATTGACATACATATTATATAGTCCTACAACCTCCTCCTCTGAATTAGTGCTATTATAAAGATCATATATCCAAGGTATATCATCTCCCTGCCCAAAGTAATCGGTAGGGTACCAATAAGCTATTTTATGCATACTATTATCTGATTCTATGTATGAGTGTTCTCTTAACTGCAGGAAATTATTATAAGTAAATGTTTCCTCCTGAATTAAGAGTTCATCTTTCAAAGCAGGATCAGCATCAATTTGCATTTTGAGTCGATAATCATCTAATACAACTCCATCAGGTATTTTCACGGTTCTTTTCTTTGTTAAAACCACCTCGCCGGGCACAAGGGAATAAGTTCCCGATATGATAGCCATATCTTCAAATTCTACACCTTGCCATTGCTTATAATATCGTCCAATAATGGTATTAACATTTTCAATATTATATGCCCGGAACGCGTACTCAAATATTTCACCTTTTATCATTTTTCCACTTTCGTCGAAATACAACATTTCTTCCGTCTTCCCTCTTAAAGGACTATTTGTGCGTCCACTCCAAAAAGGCCAGCCACTTGTTGGATTGAAATCGAAGTAATTTTGATAACCAACCGGGGCATTAAAGAATTTTCCGGGATTGGCATCTGATAATAAGTTAAAGTAATGCTCAATTCTTCCATTGTCGGTTTGGGTCTCAATTACCTTAGCATACATAATAGAGCTGCCATCAAGCAATTCAAAATTTACCTGATTTTCCTGGTAACGGATCGTATAATTTTGTACAAACTGAATTCGATCTGTTGAAGTACTTCCTGTTAGTTTGCTATTATGTGTACCCAATGTAGCAAATCGAGGTAATTTGACCAATGGATATTCATACAAGTAGTTTTTATCCCAGTCGATATCGGTACCTTTAAGAGATTGCTTTGTTACTCTTAATCCACCACCTGAAATTATTTTACCATTCAGCTCCATTTTATTTGATTCGTATTCTAGCTCCATGTATCCTCCTGTAGGATAATGAATCTTCCATAACATACCGGTCTTTGCATGTGCTTCGACCGGAGTTCTGTTAGCTCCCGAAAAAATGTATTGATCATATCCTGAAAGAGTTCCAAGAGAAAATGGATAATAAACTGTATTGCGCACATCTGAAGGAATATATGCATATAATCTTATATCTTCTGCTGTTTGTCCATTGTTGGCAAAATATCCAAAACAATCGTACTGAAATGACTCATGTGTTGGAAAATAATTTACACCTGGGTAATAATCCAAATTATATTCATTCAATTCTTCGTTAGTTTTGCCCTTAAATATAAGTTGATTTAGCATTAACCGACTAGGGGTTCCTGCTGATGTAGTTAAATACTCGTAATTTAAATCAATCGTTTTAACCGGTTCATCGTTATAATCTTTAATTTCGATACTCGATAAAGCATTATCGCCAATAATATCTTGACGGACATGTGTATAATTAAATTCTACTGTACCTGTAGCAAAAATTATTTTTTTAAGCCGTGTTTTGCTTGTTAATTGAACTGAATGCTCACTTTGGGATGATTCAATTGGAATTTGGTATTCATCTTGAAGAGAATGTGAAGCTGTTATAGAAGATACCTGGCGTTCAGTAATCTCTTCGTATCCTAAATCATCGTATTCAAATGTGATCTTTTCGCCTGTTGGCCATATAATGGCTGTTAGATGCCAATCCTGAATTGGGTACATAACTCCTCTATCTTCTACAATATTTAGTATTTTAGTTGTTTTACCAAAACTGTAATATACGCCTGATGTGGAAAGCACTTGGAAGGCTAATATATCACAATCATAACCACAAGTTCCTGGAACACCTGTAAATTTGTCACCTAAAACCAGACTTTTAATCTTAATATCGTCGCCTTTAATTTCTACAGCTTCATAATCTTTATTAATAATGAACTCGGAAGTCAAACCTGGAGCAGTTAAATAAAATACATCGGGTTCTAAATCGTATATATTGGCATACTCTGCATATTTGTAGGTCTCTACTCCAATTGTTTCGGAATGCTTTTGCCAGCCATAGTATTCTACAACAAAACCCGGAGATGATACTCCATTATCGTAGCGCTCGAAATCGAGCATTGAACCTTTTTGAGTACGTGTAATACTCCCCCCTGCATTTAAATGCCAGTTTTGGCCTACACGCGAAGCTACACCGCTTACTTTAATACCAGCCGTATTGTAGCTTAAATAAATGGGGACCTGAGCATTTCTGTAGCTAATGTTATACAGTGGCAAACTCACATTTAACTTACCATTGCATTTCGGGAAATCGAAATGTTTCATGGCCTGAAACTCTGCAACCGAGGGTACAGTTTCAGCTACACGTAAAAAGTTATAATCTCTGTTTACGTAATGTTGATACCGATCGTCGCCCTGGCTAAAAGCAAGGATCGGTATTAATAAAATGACTATAAATAAACTTAATTTTTGCATTGTATTTTGTTTTTATATATTTTAAACTTTGCTGTCGCGCTCCCGATAGCTATCGGGTTATATCGCATGACTTATTATATTTTACTTTTTCCCTTTCAGCTTGCTTTTTGCACGTGTAACATACGCGCGCTAGCTGGGGTATTAATAAAAGGACTATAAATAAACTTAGTTTTTGCATTGTATTATTTTTTATATTTTTTCAATTCTTTTTGATTACAGTTGTTTTTTCACCGCTAGCTCGGAAATGCCTGTCTGCCAACAGTTAGATTTTTCATGCCGTTTATACTTTTACTTTTAGTAAAATTCTGTCTTTTATTTCCTTTTTACTTCCTAATATTCTACTTTTTTAAACCCTTTACTGCTTTGCCTGTCGCCTGGATTGCATCTCGATATTTATCGGGACCGCGTGAGATGGGTCTTGTTGCACGCGTTACAAACACTCGCTAACTGGGCGCTAGCAGGTTTTATAGAGGAACGTTTTTATAAAATGCATCCTTTTGTGCATCATAAAATTCAATAATTTCAAATGATCCTTTTTGTTTTTTCAAAAAGAATACCCATTCATGAGTCTCATCTTTTAAAACTTTTTTGTTTGAAATTGAGACACATATAATTTGATTATTCACGTAAAAAGGTTCAGAATAAACTGTATAATTATAATCAATTTCATTTATACTGTGCACATAGCTTACATTAAACATGGTATCTAATTTGTTTACTATAAGATTATTTTTTCTCTTATTAATATAGCTTAGAATTGAATCATTAATTTCGTAACCTAGATATGTGCAATTAAAATAAACATGTGAAACAATATCTTTTGATTCTACATTTCCAAATTCATCAAAAATATATGGTTTACTTCCACCAGTAAATGGTAGTGTCCTATATAAAACATCACGCCACTCAGTATCAGTTAACACTTGAGTTTGTTTATTTTCTTCTTTACAGCCAAAAAAACTCAATATAATAACAATAAAAAACACTTTTTTCATATCTATCTTTTTAATGGTATTTTATCTCTTAAAATCAAATCATCATTTCCTTTTATTTTACGTCTTTTGAAAAGAACGGAATCCCCATTAGAATGTATTAGTAATAAAGAGTCCCCTGTAGGATCTTCATAAGCATTTTCAAAATCTTCATTTTTTTCCCAACCTTCATATTTTCCAGAGGCACCTTCATCATTTGTTTCCTTCTTGTTAAAATCAAACTCTGTATCGCCGTAATGTTTTTTTGTAAAAACATTCCAATATTGTGTGCTACGGAGTTACAAATCCGCGCTAGCGGGGATAAATGAATGACTCTGACTTGAACTAACATTTTTTGGAGTTGTAAAATCATTCTTTATAATTGAATACAAATACCATTCATTATTTTCGTTGATAAATAAAAAAAGAAATCCATCTGCAAAGGAATTTGGTCTAATTGCTGTTCCAATACAGTATGTTATAAAACACTTCTTATTCAAAGTAAACAATGGTGGACTTAAATAAAATTGGTAATTAATAGTACCCTGCGATTCGTATCGTGCGCCTTCCCTTTTTTTATAATAATTTGTATTAATATATTCATCAATGTTCTTTCCTTTTAATAAACGATATTGGTCAATAAAATGAGTGATATCTTTTTTATTTATCAATGTGTCAACACCCCTTAAACTGTTATAAATCAAACTATCGCTATATTCATAATTAAAATTACCCCTTATGTCGTAATTTATTTTACCATAATAAGTATCTCTTAATGCACTGTCTAATACTATATTTAGTGCATCTCTGATTTCTCTAGAAGAATATAAACCTTCTTCTTTTTTCTTGCATCCTATAAAAAAAACAAGACCTACAATAATGTATAATAACTTTTTCATAAACTATCTTCCTTTATATTTTCTAACTACTGTTGATCCATCTTCCCATGTACTAACTCTTGTTGAATCTTCATTATAAAAATATCTATATAAACTATCTGTCGAATTGTTATATTCAACTAATGAATCATTATAAGGACCTTCATGTGATTTAGGTTCATAATGTACATGTATCTTCTCAACATTTCCAATATTATCTATAATATTTTCATTATTAATTGTTTCTTGTTTGTTAAAATCAAATTTAGTATCACCATAATGTTTTTTTGTAAAAACATTCCAAAATTGTGTGCAACGCACAGTATTTGGAGAAACACCATCACTTCCATTTGTACCATGGAATGCGTTAAGAAATTCATTAAGAGTCTCACCATCAACGTTACGTAGCACCCAACTTTCGAATCTTGTTGCGTCTCTTATATTACCTTTTTCAAATTTTGCCACTTTTCTCTTAAACTGGTGATATTTTCTTAATCTCTTTTTATCAGCTCTATTCTGCTTATAAACTACATCTTCATGTACAACATTTAACTCATTTTCATCTTCATTGTAAAAGAATTTTCTTCCTCCTCCATCACCATACGAACCATATAATGATTTTGCTAGTGATGAACTTGCAACTTTTTGGCGAGGTCCACGATTAGAATTCATAAAATCATCCTCTTCACCTTCCAGCATGCCATCAGGATCGATAAACCGTACCGGGTTATTAAATCCATAACGGTAAGGTGTCCAATTGCGTGCCGCTTCGGCCATAGGGTCGGTTACATGCCAACGTGCAATTTCGGGATCGTACATACGGGCACCGTAATCCAGACAACCTACTT
>DMBU01000075.1 GCA_003446015.1 Bacteroidales bacterium
ACTGAGTACATTACTCCACTTCCTGGTTGGGGAACGAATGTACTGAGTACATTACTCCACTTTTTGGTTGGGGAACGAATGTACTGAGTACATTACTCCACTTCTTGGTTGGGGAACCAATGTACTGAGTACACGCCTCCACTTTTTAATTGGGCAACCAATGTACTGAGTACACGGCCTGTTTTTTACAAAAAATGGTGGTAATCCTTTCAATTTTAACCCTTCTGAAATAATCTGATTCCTGTATTATTTTAACTTTGAAAAAAAATGAACCTGACATGAACTGCCAGCCGCCAAAAATAAGTTCGGCTTTTAAAAATTTCCCCGGGGAACCAGAAGAAAGTTTTGAATGTGCATTGGGCCAAAAGGAAATTTGATAAAAAAGTATAATAACTTCGTGCTATTAACTAGTTGTAAAACATGCTAAAAAAACAGCCACCGTCCGTAATTCTATTATTTTTGAACAGAAAATTATACAATCAATATGATAAACAAAGTAAACAATTTTAATAGCGCCCCATTTGGCTATGCACTACATAAAATAGTCTCAAACATGAATGGCAAACCGGTTGATTATGAATTTATCGAAGTAAATGAAACCTTCGAAAAACTTACCGGATTGAAAAAAGACTATATCATTGGAAAAACAGCAAAAGAGGTTATACCCGGAACTGATGAAGGAAAATTCGATTGGATAAACTTTTATGGAAAAGTTGCACTTGAAAATTCTGAAGAAATCTTTGAGCATTATTCTGAGCCTTTGGGAAAATATTATAGTGTACACGCCTATTCACCGGAAAAGGAATATTTTATCACAATCTTTATCGAAATAACAAAAAAAATAGAGGAAAACGCAAATCTTCATAGAATAATTGATAATGCACATTTGGGCACTTGGGAATGGAATATCCAAACAGGAGAAACTTCATTTAATGAGCAATGGGCTGAAATTGTTGGCTACACGCTTGAGGAACTGTCGCCAGTTAGCATTGAAACATGGGCAATACTTTCTCATCCCGATGACTTAAAAAAATCGAACGAAAAACTCAATGCACATTTTGATGGAAAAACTGTTCAATATAAATGCGAAGCAAGAATGCGGCACAAAAACGGGCAGTGGGTTTGGGTGCTCGATACAGGGAAAGTTACCCGGTGGACTGAGGAAGGTAAACCTTTGCTTATGTCTGGCGTTCATCAGGAAATAACAGAGCGTAAACAGGCTGAATTGCAACTTTATCAAAAGCTGGAAATAGAAAAGTTATTAAGTGTAATTTCATCTGATTTTATTCATACAACTGATATTGACGCCTCCATAATCGAATCATTTGTTAAACTGGGTGCAATAACTCAAGCATCAAGGGTTTATTTATTTATGCTTGATGCAGAAGAAGGAACCATGAGCAACACACACGAATGGTGCGCTGAAGGTGTGTCAGCAGAAAAAGACAATCTACAAAACTTGCCGTTAAGCATATTCCCATGGTGGATGAAGAAACTATATAATAAGGAAATTATTGATATTCCTGATGTTTCCAAAATGCTACCTGAAGCTAAAGCAGAGCAAGAAATTCTTGAGAGCCAAAATATAAAATCTGTGTTGGTACTGCCTGTATATGTAGCAAACAAATTGAAGGGTTTTGTTGGATTTGATAACGTTTTGTTAAGTCGTTTTTGGACTGAAAAAGACACTAAGTTTCTTAGCTTGCTTGCTGATATACTTTCAAATGCTATCGTAAGAAAGTTAAATGAAGCCGAATTGAGATTGCTTACCAAAGCAGTTGAAGAAAGTCCTGTTTGCACTATGATTACCGATTCTCAGGGCACAATATCTTATGTCAACTTGGCATTTAAAAAAACTACAGGTTACAAAACACACGAGGTTCTTGGCAAGAATCCTTCTATTTTGAAATCAGGAAAACAGCCGAAATCATTTTACGTTGAACTTTGGGATACAATAATAGCAGGGAATATATGGCAGGGAGAACTGCAAAACAAATCAAAAAGTGGAAAAATATTTTGGACAAGAGAATTAATATCTCCAATAAAACAAAATAACAGAATAACACATTTTGTAAGTGTGGCTCAAGATATTACAGAAAATAAAAAGTTTTTGAATGAACTTTTGGAAGCTAAATTAAAAGCAGAAGAAAGCGACCGTTTAAAATCAGCTTTTCTGGCTACAATGAACCATGAGTTGCGCACGCCCCTAAATCATGTCCTCGGATTTAGCTATTTGATACCAGATATGACAGATGATGAGAGTATTAAAGAATTTGCAGGATTAATACATAAAAGTGGTTCAAACCTGCTAAATATTATTGAAGATATTTTCGACCTGGCCATGGTTGAGCAATCTGAAATCAAAATACGTGTAGATGTGGTGTTTATTCGTGATATTTACACAGAACTGAAAAAGCAATTGCAGGAAGTTTTATCGGAATCGAATAAAGACGACAATATCCGACTAAAGTTTAAAATAGATAGCAGCATTGCAACCAGGCAAATTATTACCGACAAGCCCAAGGTTATACAAGTGATGTCGAACATTATAAAAAATGCTGTTAAATTTACTCACAATGGGGAAATATCATTATCGCTAATGCTTGCAGAAGATAACTATTTGTCAATTAAAGTGAAAGATACAGGAATTGGCATTCTCAAAGACAAGCTGGAAATAATCTTTGAGTTTTTCAGACAGGTGGATGATTCCCACACCCGTAAACATGATGGTGTAGGTATTGGACTTGCCATCTCTCAGCGAATAGCCAATGCCATGGGTGGAACAATAAAGGTAGAGTCAGAACTTGATATGGGTTCAGAATTTACTTTTTCCTTTCCCATAACCATCATTGAAGAAAACATGATTAATCCCGAAAAAGAAATTACTTCTTTTAAGGTGCCGGCTTTATCAGGAAAAAACATACTCATTGTTGAGGATGATATCATTGGAATGGGAATGATTGTAAACTTGCTTAAACCTTCAAAATGTAAAATCTTAAATGCTGTAAACGGGCAAGAAGCATTAGAAACAATTAAAATCAATCCTGACATTGACATCATATTGATGGATTTAAAAATGCCAGTAATGGATGGGTTTGAAGCTACAAGAGCTATTCGGAAATACTTTTCGGATTTACCAATTATTGCTCTTACTGCCTATAGCCTTCAAAAAGACAAAAAGAAAGCACTGGATGCCGGATGCAATGATATTATTACAAAACCAATTAGCAAAGAAATATTGTTTAAGAAATTGCAGGATTTTTTGGTGAAGTAATACAGAAAGCACGTTTTACAACACGCAATAAAAAACATAGGGCGGAAAGTGCTAAATTTGAACGACATAACATTTATTAAACGGCTCGGTAACTTGACAGGTAGGTGCTCCGAAATGCCCTACGTTTCTTATTGCCAACCGTTATGGCTCATTTTAAAACGACCGACACAACAAAGACTAAATGACTGATTTTAATTGGAAATATGAAATTCAACAATGGACTGAAAAGAAGCGGAAAATAAAACCGTTTCAAGCAGACTTGGTTGACTTTTTTGAAATAGCTTTTAAAAACACTGCATTTCCAGACAAAGCATTATTTGGAACAAATGATTACAGTATATCATTATTGACAGGTGGAATTTTCTTTGCAGCCTACACAAGAGAAGGCATTATTTGGTTGTTATTGGACAGACAATTCAAAGACATTCCAAACTCAGACAGCAAAATAGTTAAATCAACAAAAAACTTTTCTAAACCATTGTTTTGGCTAGAAACAGAAGATTTAAGTAACTTAAAAATACTCATTGACAGACAAGAAGTTTGGGACAGTTTCAAATTTGCAACTGAAAGAATTTATGACAGCAAAATGGTAACTTCTCACAGAGACCACATTGCAAAAAACAAAATTACGCTTGCTGACTTCTACTCAAACGGACTTCAAAACTTGCCTTCAAAAACAATTTTAGAAATTGAAACAGAACTTCAAGAAAAAGTTAAACAAGCCAAAAAGCTTTCAAGAAAGAAAAGACAAGAAATATTAGCAAAGTCAAACCCAAAACCGACAAAAACTACTGTAAGACAAACCGTTTTTTACAGAAATCAATATGTAATTGCAGAAGTTTTAGACAGAGCAAAAGGAATTTGCGAGCGGTGCAAAAAATCAGCACCGTTTATTAGAGACAATGACAATTCGCCTTATTTAGAAGTTCACCACAAAACACCGTTAGCAGAAGGCGGAGACGACATAGAAGAAAATGCAATTGCACTATGCCCAAATTGCCACAGACAAGCACATTATGGAAAGACAACATACTGACCGAAGAAGAAAAACGAGCCATAACAGCACCTACCCCAAAGTGGCGGTTCAGTGGTTAAATCAAGCTTTATGCTTCTATCAAAGTTTGT
>DMBU01000015.1 GCA_003446015.1 Bacteroidales bacterium
TTCCCCTTTACCTACTCGACCAGTGCTACAATACTTGTCAAGTTATTGGTGTACAACACTATGAAAAACTTAAAAAATAGCATTTAGGTCGGAATTACTTATTGCTGGTAACAGCAAAATTGTGTTTGTAGAAGAGCTATATATTGATGATTTAACAATAAAATAATCATTCACAGAACAAAAAAACAAAGATGTATTTTGATAATATTGTACTAAATTTACAATAATAAAAAATAATACCATAATAATATTGGGAATTAATTGTATATTTGCAGAATAAATACAAAAAATAAACTTAAATCCAAGTATTATGATACTTTCACTACGGATTGAAAACTTTCGTTCAATAAAAGATTCTTTAACAGTCAATCTAACAACCGAAAAAAGGTTGAAAGAAATAGATTTGCCAGAAAATTCTTTTATAGAAAAAAATAACGAAATACTGAAGTCTCTCCTAATTTATGGACGAAATGCTTCTGGAAAAAGCAATATTCTACTTGCCCTTAAAGCTTTAACTTATCTAGTTGAAAATTCGGATAGTTTTAAACATAAAGCAGATATTGGTCCATACGAACCATTCAAATTTGATACTGAATATTCCAAAAAGCCCGTGAGTTTTGAAATTGATTTTATAAGTGTTGAAACAAAGACTAAATTTAAATATATCGTTGAGTTCAATAAGAATAGTATTGTTTTTGAAGGTTTATATATTTATCCAGAAGGAATAAAGTCTAAATTATATGAAAGAAATATGTCTTCAATATCATATGGAGATTATTATAAAGGAACTAAAAAGAAAATTGAAGATGACTTATTGCCAAACCAACTATTTTTATCAAAATCAGCAACAAGTAAAGTTAAGTATCTTGATGATTGCTATTTGTATTTTGAAAAATACATGTATGTATCTACAATTCATGACACAGATTATGATAATACTATAATCAGAGCCTTTTCTGAAGTTTTGACAAAAGACAATAAGTTAAAAATCAACTTGCTTGAATTACTTAAATCATCTGATACAAGCATAAAGGATTTTAATATCAAAGAGAATGAAAAAGAAATTACGTTTTCCAAAAATGTTCCAGAAGATTTGAAGAATACATTATTAGATAAGTATAAATATGAAGTTTCTACTAGTCATACTTTATTTGAAAATGGTGCGGAAGTTGGACAAGAAACTTTAGACTTAGAAGATGAATCATTAGGAACTAAAAAATTATTTGCTATTGGGGCTTTGATTTTAGACACTCTTAATGACGGAGGGGTTATTGTTATTGATGAACTAGACAAAGGATTACATCCATTGATAAGTAAATTATTAATAAGTCTTTTTAATAGTAAAAAAAATAATCCCAACAACGCACAACTGATTTTTGCAACTCATGATAGTACATTATTAGATTTAGAAGTTTTAAGAAGAGACCAAATTAGTTTTGTAGATAAAGAATATGAAGGTAATAGCATTTACTATAAATTAAGTGATATTAAAGGTATTAGAAAAGATATCCCACTTGATAAATGGTACTTAAGTGGTAGATTTAAAGCAATACCAGTAACAAATGAAGTAAATTTAATTTTCTAAGTTATGCTCAATTTTAGTAAAAGATTGCTAATTATTTGTGAAGACAAAAAGTCTTCTAAGTTGTATTTTGAGGCTTTTAAAAAAGATGAAAAATTAAAACGTGATTTGGCATCGGTAAGCATTGAAGTTGTCCATCCCAAAGACCACAGTCCTGTTGGCTTGGTAACAGAAGCTAAACTAAAAAAACTAAAAGCGAAACGAGACAGAAACCCCTATAATGAAATCTGGATTGTTCTTGACAAGGATTACCATGCAAATATTGATAAAGCTTTCAATATGGCTTATGCAAACAAATTTAGGATTGCTCTATCTTCAATTTGTTTTGAATATTGGGTCTTACTTCATTTTGAAAAAACGTGTAAAGCATTTACTAAATGTGATGATATTATTAGTTATATTCGAAGATATCATTTTTCAGACTATTTAAAAAGTGAAAATGTTTATGTTGATTTAAAAGACAAAGTAAATGGAGCTATCAAAAATGGGGAGTGGGTTGTTATGCAAAATCAAAATGATATTGATAGGGGTTGTAAAATCTATGATTTAGAAGCATACACAGATGTTCATATATTAGTTGAACGATTGATTAAACCAAAAGAATTCATACTTAAAGGTTGACAAAATCCATTCTTATAACAGAAAAACTTAACACAACATTTAAACTTTTTGGCGGTGAAGCCGCTAAAGTGTTTAAAATGCTCTTAAAAAATCACAACTGCAGCCGTCAGGCTGCAAAGCGCGTTGGAATCCTATTTTTTAACTATCCAAACCGACAAACCATTCTCAAAAAAAAGAAGTGTCAAACCGCTATGAATAGATATAATAATTTCATTGTCAGAATGAGATGAATTTTCCAACTTGCAAAACTGTCAAGTAGTATGAAAATGATTCTTGTATTAATGACTTGTCAAAATGAGATGAAGTTGTCCAGTTTTTTTAGGCGCCTTACCTATAACGGTCTTCGGGTAGCGTATCGTGCGGGTTTCCGCCGCGTTTCATTATCACCCGTTGAACCATTTTACTAAGATAATATTTTGTCAGCAAACCACCAAAACCCCGCATGTACGCTGACCCGATGTTATAGCCAGTGCTTTTTTGTCCATTCACTTAATTTAAATTTTGTTTTCACTTGTCCATTTATTTTAATGTATTCATCTTTAAATGGTATAGCTGATTTTAGAACAATCCATCCAAAACCCATTTGTCTGTCAGTTCTAATTTTATATTCTTTAAATATCGGCAATTGTCCAATTACTTCTATTTCAAGTCCATGGTTTTTATAATTAAATGCTGAAAATCCACCAATTTGAGGTTGGTCAATCCAATCCTTATGCATTTCTGTTCCTTTAAAACTAATCTCATTAACCCTTTTTATATAAACTTCTGCTTTCTTAAAGTCATCTAAAGTAGGTTTGTCAGCCTTGTCAATCGTTGTAATTGCAATATAATTTGTACCAACTTCTGTTTCTTTTTCATCAGTAAGAACAAATGCACCGCCAAAATTTCCATTATCCATTTTGTAAACTAGACAATCCCCTTTTTTAAATATTGAATCAAAGAGTTTCTTTTTAGTCCTTTTTCTTGGTTTGTCTTTTTCCGTTTTGAGTTTAGAAAGAAATTTTATCAAGACCTTTTCTCTTGCCTTCAAGTCTGCTGGAGAAGCATCTAACTCTTTCCAAACTCGTAAATCTTCGCCAGTCTGAATTATTTGGTCAACTTTTGTTAAGATTTCATTGTCAAGTGCCTTACAATCCCATTGACCATTTGCAATAGCAAACCAAAAATTAGTCGCATCTTCTGGAAGATTTATAGTTTCTTGATTTTCATCAATTAATCTTTTCGTTATCTCAGGTACAGAAAGACCTTCATTATACAACTCAATAAATTGTCCGTAAATATCAGCGAATGTGTCATTTGAACTTATTCCTGTTCCCCAAGCTCCCATAATTCAATATTTCTTTTTAGTCAATTCGTTTGATGATGCTGTGTCTTTTTTTAGCATTGGCTATAACGGTTCAGCCATAAAAAAAGTGCGGGATTTCCGCCCTGTTTCGGTATCACCCGTTAATAAAGTTTGAAGATAGCAATAAGTTTGAGAATTGCCAAACCCCCGCAATTTTTTTTGATGGCTTGTTATAAATTGGCCGACAATACTAACTTTGTCAGTTTAGTAATAATTATCAACGAAGTGCTAAATTGTTTTAGTTTTTAGAAATAGCAAATTGCTCGTTAGAGCAAAAGAAAGCTCTTTAGCAATTTATTACTAATGTGCTTTATCTTTCAGATTTAATACTGTAATTCTTCTACACTAAATGTTTTTAAATAAGTTTCAAGATTTATCTTTCCATTTTCATCAACCATCTTATAACCGTCTTTTCCTTTACTTTTTATTTTTAGGAATTCATCTTTACTAAATATTCTTGTATATATATTATTTTTTTCAAAATCGTAAACAATTGCTGTTTGTTTTCTAAACTCATTTAAAGTTACAATTAGTAAATCATCTACAGGGCTATATAAACCAATTGTATTTATAGTAGTTTCTATTTTATTATCAACAATCAATTTGTTTTGCTTTAAATCATAGATTCTAAAACCATCTTTTAACATTATTCCAGATTCATCTTCTACACCATAAGAAAAGCATAAATAATTGCCTTCATTTGTTAAAATAAAACGATTAATATTAACATCAATATTTATTATTGAATTTACTTTATTTCCTTGGTAATCATATATATAAATTTCACTTGAAACACCAGCCATATAAAAATCATGCGCTAAACCCAACGTATAACCAACTGCAACTTTATTTTTTAGTTTATGATAAACAATCTCTTCTATCATAGCTTGATTTATTTTTATATCTTTTTCTTTAATTGTTCTATGATAATGTTTTCTATCAGCAGGTAGTATAATACTATTAAGAGAAGCTTCATTAACATTATATAGGTTAGAACTCTGTTCTGTCTTTACAGTATTATCTAACTTTAATTTCTTATAGTATGGATTATTTTCAGTAAGATCAATTGATTTAATCTTGAAGTTATTTATTGTATCATAAAATACTAATTCTTTCAGTTTATTATTTGAATCTTTAATAACTGTAAAGGGCTTATTGGTTTGTTCTTTTTCAGTTTGAGAAAAGGCATTTATACTAATAACTGTAACAATCAAAAAAATAAAGTGTCTCATAATAAAATAGTTTGAAATAAGTTTATGAAATTAATTAAAATTTCAAATAAAGCCAATTAACTCTAAAATTTAAGCTCTTTGGCGGCGAAGCCGCTAATGTGTTTAAATTAAAACTCCAGTTTTTGCGTTAGCAAAAAAAGCGCGTTGGAAAAAACTAAAACAATTTCTATCACACTTACCGAACCGATCTCGATAAATTCAGTATCAAACAGCGCGAATAAAACTACTTTAATTGTCAGAATGTAAATTCCCTTTCTAAATTGCAAAAGCTGTCAGAATGCGAAAAAAAGACCCTTTAATATTATACTAACAAAAAAGAGCAGAATTGCTCGTTATTCAGAATTTTTAGTGGCTTATTTATAACGGTTCAGC
>DMBU01000087.1 GCA_003446015.1 Bacteroidales bacterium
CGATAGTTATCGGAACTAAAGGGAGCAATTGATTTTCTTCACACGCCTGACTGCCGTCAGGCAAGTCTTCAGGGTGAGGGGCAAATGAAGAAAATCGAATTCAAATTGGGTACAAAAACGGATAACCATATAAAATAATATATCATGAAAACATTCATTAACCTTCTATTAATTACAATTTTAAGCATAAACCATATGTGTGCACAAGATAGAGTTACCGGAAAAAACTTTGCAACTCGTTCAGAGGTTATTGCAAAACACGGAATGGCAGCAACAAGCCAACCATTAGCTACACAAGTTGCATTAGATATTTTAAAAAAGGGAGGCAATGCTATTGATGCGGCAATTGCCGCAAATGCAACTCTGGGATTGATGGAGCCTACAGGAAATGGAATGGGTGGCGATTTATTCGCTATAATCTGGGATGCAAAAACCCAAAAGTTATATGGATTAAATGCTAGCGGGCGATCACCAAAATCGTTAACATTAGATTATTTTTTAGATAACAACTTTGAAAAGATTCCTGCATTTGGTCCTTTGCCAGTTTCTGTTCCAGGTTGTGTTGATGGTTGGTTTGAGATGCACAAAAAATTTGGGTCAATGAAGATGACCGATATTCTTAATCCTGCAATTACTTATGCTCGAGAAGGCTTTCCTGTTAGTGAGCTAATTGCCTATTACTGGGACCTAAGTGTTCCAAGATTACGAGAATATCCAAATTTTACTGAAACATTTACACTAAATGGTAAAGCTCCTGCAAAAGGTGAAATCTTTAAAAATCCTTTTTTGGCAAATACACTTGAAAAAATTGCCCAAGGAGGACGTGATGTTTTTTATAAAGGTGAAATAGCTAAAGAAATTGATCGATACATGAAAGAAATGGGTGGCTTTTTATCTTATGATGATTTAGCGAGTCACAAATCAGAGTGGGTTGAACCTATATCAACTAATTATCGGGGTTATGATGTTTGGGAACTACCTCCAAACGGACAGGGAACTGCAGCATTGCAAATGTTAAATATGTTGGAGGCTTATGATATTGCATCGATGGGTTTCGGAAGCACAGAATATATTCATCTTTTTACCGAAGCAAAAAAATTAGCTTTTGAGGACAGGGCTAAATATTATTCTGATATGGATTTTAATAAGATTCCTGTTGATAAATTGATTTCAAAAGAATATTCCAACGAAAGAAGAAAACTAATAAATCCTGATCGTGCAGCCAGAAACTACCCTGCTGGTGAATTAGAACAGGGAAATACAATTTACATGACTGTGGCCGATCAATGGGGCAATATGGTTTCGTTAATACAAAGTAATTATCGCGGTATGGGCTCAGGGATGACCCCAAAAGGATTAGGTTTTATTTTACAAGATCGGGGCGAGTTATTTAGCTTAGATAAGAATCACATGAACTGCTATGCTCCTGGTAAAAGACCTTTCCACACTATTATTCCTGCATTTATAACTAAAGACGGGAAACCTTATATCAGTTTTGGTGTTATGGGAGGATCAATGCAGCCCCAGGGCCATGTGCAAATTGTTGTTAATATGGTTGATTTTGGAATGAACCTGCAAGAAGCTGGTGATGCACCAAGATTAAGACATGGAGGAAGTTCACAACCTACAGGTGAGGTTATGACCGATGGAGGAACACTTTATATTGAATCAGGAGTCGAATATGAAGTTATTCGTGAATTGATGAAAAAAGGACATCAGGTTACATTCGATCTCGGTGGTTATGGTGGATATCAGGCTATTATGTATGATGCCAGAAGCGGAGTTTATTTTGGCGCATCGGAATCGAGGAAAGACGGACAAGCTGCAGGTTATTAGCAATTTACAACAAATAATGAACGATGAATAAAGGAAGTGAATTACTTGAATTATTAAAATATCGTCAAAGCGATAGAGCTTATTTGGAAAAACCAATTGAAAAGGATAAGCTAGATCGAATATTGGAAGCCGGCCGATTAGCTCCATCGGCATGCAATGCTCAACCATGGAGATTTATCGTAATTAACGATTTGGAATTAAAAAATAAAATAGCCGATTGCACTTCAAGCAAGGTTCTCGGAATGAATCATTTTACAAAACAGGCACCTATACATATTGCAATTGTTGAAGAAAGAGCAAATTTTACATCTAACGCAGGAAGTATGATTAAAGGAAAGCATTTCCCATTAATAGATATTGGAATTGCTGCTGAACATATTTGTTTACAAGCTGCCGCAGAAGGAATAGGAAGCTGTATGTTAGGTTGGTTCGATGAATTAAAAGTTAAGAAGTTACTCAACATACCAAAATCAAAGAGGGTTCTGTTAATTATCACTCTTGGATATCCTGATGGAGAAACACGCGAAAAAAGAAGAAAAGACATTTCAGATATTGTACAATACAACAGCTATTAGCAAACAAACTCTGAACCTTGATCTTTGGTATTTGGTATTTGGTATTTGATCTTTGATCTTTGATATTTGATCTTTGGTCTTTTAAACTACATTAACCTCCATTTCCAGTTCCAGATCAAACTTTATGATGATTGTTTGTTGAATATTTCGAGCAAGATGAATTATTTCCTCTCCGGTTGCATTACCATAATTCACAATCACCAGTGCTTGCTTTTCATGTACACCTGTGTTCCCAACTCTTTTACCTTTCCATCCGGCTTTTTCAATTAGCCATCCTGCAGGAATTTTAACTAAGCCATCGCTTTGCTTATAATGAGGAATTTCAGGGTATAATGCTTCCAATTTTTTAAATCTTTCTTTACTCACAACAGGATTCTTAAAGAAACTCCCGGCATTACCTATTTCTTCTGGTTTTGGTAACTTAGAATTCCGAATGTCAATAACAGCCTGCCTGATATTTTTTAAATTCACTTCATCATATTGTTTCAACTCATCAATTAAATTTCCGTAATCCAACTTATATTCAGATTGTTTTTTCAACTTAAATGATACATAAGTAATAATTTGTTTCCCTTTAAGTTTAGTCTTAAATATACTATCGCGATAAGCAAATTTACAATCAGAATTCTGAAATAGATTAATCTTAAGATTTTTAATATCAATAGTTTCTACCTCAACAATTACATCTTTAACCTCAACACCATAAGCTCCAATATTTTGAATGGGGCATGTTCCTACGTTCCCGGGTATAAGCGACAAGTTTTCTACTCCACCCCAGTTATTATCAACACAATATCCTACAAACTCATCCCAATCTTCACCTGCACCAACCCGAAGTACTACATGATCTTTGGTTTCTTCCATAATCTCAATCCCTTTAATGGAAGGTCTTAAGATGTAGCCATTAAAAAATTTTGTAAATAAAACATTGCTCCCTCCTCCTAATATCATTAAGGGTAAATCTTGTTTTTTATGTTTTTCTATAAAATCAAGGATTTCGTTAATTGATGAACATTCAACAAAATAGCGGCTTTCAGCATCAATACCAAAAGTATTATAATTTTTTAACGATATATTTTCCTTTATCTCAAACATAAGTTGTTATTTTATTGTCCAAAGATAAGGATTGAAAAGCTAATTATAAGAAAAAGATAGTTTACAGGTGGCAAAAAAAAGAATTTATTTAGCAGTTACAAACGATTTAGTTACTGATAACCGTGTACATAAAGTTGCAACTACACTTCTAAAATCCGAAGTATCTGTAACACTAATTGGTCGAAATAAATCAAGGAATACTCCTGCATTGAATCGTCCTTATAACACAATAAGATTTAATTTACTTTTTAAAAAAGGCCCTTATTTCTATTTAGAATACAACATAAGACTTTTTCTTTTTCTTCTTTTTCATCGATTTGATATTATCGTGGCAAATGATTTGGATACATTATTAGGCTCTTTCCTAGCAAGCAAATTAAAATCTAAAAAAATTGTTTACGATAGTCATGAGTATTTTACCGAAGTTCCTGAACTTTTTAATCGAAAGTTCCCAAAAAAAGTTTGGACTTTTATTGAACGGCTTATTTTACCAAAAATAAAATATGCTTGCACAGTTTCAGAATCTATTGCAATAACATACAACAAATTGTATCATATAGACTTGAAGATTGTTCGTAATGTTCCAAATTTCAGAAATAAAGAAGAAACACAAATAAATAATACAACAAAGCAAATTCTTTATCAAGGTTCATTAAACATTGGCCGTGGACTAGAACAAATGATTGATGCTATGGAATTTACAGAGAACTGTGAATTAGTAATTATTGGTGATGGAGATATAACAAATCAGCTTAAAGAAAGAATTCAGAGTAAAAATTTAAATCATAAAGTGACCTTAAAAGGTAGAATACCATTTGAAAGTTTAATGAAAGAAACACTGAAGGCGGATTTAGGAATAGCCTTAGAAGAAAATCTTGGATTAAATTACTATTATGCCTTACCCAATAAACTTTTTGATTACATACAAGCAGGTGTCCCGGTTTTAGTTTCCCCTTTTCCCGAAATGCAGAAGATTGTAAACAAATATGAAATTGGTACTGTTTATGATCATAAGAGTCCACAAGAGCTGGCTAAAACTATTAATGAGATTTTCGAGCTTAAAAACCGATATCAGAAATGGAAAGACAATACAGCTAAAGCTGCTCAAGAACTATGCTGGGAGAATGAAGAAAAAATTCTTATTCAATTATATAAACAAGCTGGTTTAGTATTTTAACTTATCTCCATATCCTTTCTTTATTTAATGCTCGCTGATACTCGCGGGCATTAATATTATGCTGCGAAAGTGTTTTGGCAAAGTTATGATAACCCGAAAAGTCCGGCTTTGCACACATATATAAATAGCTATGTGATTCGTAATTTAAAACTGCATCTATTGCTGAAATTGAAGGTATAGATATTGGTCCGGGAGGTAAACCATATCTCTTGTAAGTATTGTATGGTGAATCAATTTGTTTATGAATATTTAATACTCTTTTTATGGTAAAATCTCCTAAAGCAAATTTTAAAGTTGGATCGGCCTGTAAATGCATTCTTTTACGCAGTCTATTTATATATAGTCCTGCAACACTTGGCATTTCATCATTAAAATAGGTTTCTTCATCAACAATGGAAGCTAAGGTTGTAATCTCTTCAGGACTTAAATTCAATTTCGCTGCTTTTTCTTTTCGTTCATCGTTCCAGAATTGTAGATATTCTTTGTGCATCCGCTCAATAAACTTTTCAGCAGATATGTTCCACCAAACCTCATAAGTATTTGGGAGGAAAATACAAGTAAAAGTTTCAGGTTTAAAACCATATTTCGAGATCATCGTGTCACTATAAAATAACCTAATCAGGCTTAAAGAATCTGCCTCAATTTGTTTTGAAACTTTTCCCGCCAGCTGCTCTCTGGTTCTTGTACTGTTAAATACAAGCCTGACCGGATCCTGAAATCCTGACCTCAATTTGTCGATGATATCGTTATTATTCATCATACTGTCAATCTTATACCTACCTGGATATACATGATTAGGGTAGTTCTTTTTTTCGGCCAGCCATATAAAACTATTTAAATCTTTAAGAATACTATCCTGTTTTAAGGTTTCCACCACATCTTTAAATTCAGAACCAGTTGTTATATATAAATAATAAGATCCCTTATTAATATTTGAACTATAAATTCGCTTGTATGTATTCGATGAAATTATTAATATAATAATAATTATGAATATCGTCGAAAGAATGATATATTTACGTATTGGGGATTTTTTCATCTTAATATTATTTTTCACGAGACAAAAATATTACTATTTTGATTTCTTTACTTTATAAAATTGTTATTATTATGGATATTTTTTAACATTCAATCAATCTTTTTGCAATTATTTATAAATAAGTTGTAAATTAGTATTGATTTTTACTTTTTTTGTAAGATTTTTTTTAAATTGGGTTAACTTTTAGATTAGGACATTTGAATATGAAAGATTTAATAATAAAGGAAACAGAAAAGACTCCTTCTGTAGCATTAGGTACTAATGGTGTTTTAAAAATTGAGGGGCGTTCCATTCCGGAGGACGCTGCAAAATTTTTCAAACCCCTGCTTGATTGGACCAAAGAATTTACTGCTGCTGAAATCCGTGTTGATATTAAACTTGAATATTTTAATACCAGCTCATCAAAGTTTATTTTGGAAATGTTAAGACTCCTTGAAAATAATCCTGACAATAATAACATTCTGGTAAACTGGTTTTATGAAGAAGGAGATTTGGATGTTTTGGAATCTGGACAATACTTTGAGTCTATTATTGGAATTCCTTTCAAATATATTGAATACGAGGAGCTTTAATTCTTTCTTATATTGCTTCAATTTAAGCAATAGGTAATCAACTAAATGCTAACTTATGAAAGAGTTTGTTGTTTTTCAATTACTAACAGCATTTAAAAAACAATACCCTCAACCAATAAACAAAAAGAATTCTATACCTAATCAATCTTTTTCCCAATATTCTTGTTGTAGTAAGATCAGCATAAATAAATATTTTATCCAAACAAATAAATGCTTTTCACTGTTATCTTTTATTTGAAGTTCTTATTCAATTTAAAAATTAAGAAAGCATTCTAATTTTAGTTGTTATGAGCAAAAGTGTTTTAATTGTTGATGATTCTTTTACAAATAATTTTCTTTTACAAAGCATTTTAGAGACTGAGGGAATTCATTCTTCAATAGCATTAAACGGGAAAGAAGCTTTTGAGTGTCTTAAAGTTGAAAAACCTGCATTAATATTACTTGATATTATGATGCCTAACATTGACGGTTTTACCGTTCTAAAAAGAATTAAAGCTAACCCGGAAACTAAATCAATTCCGGTAATTTTCATAACTGCCAAAAACGATAATCACTTAAAGCAAAAAGTAATTGATGCTGGAGCACATGATTTAATTCAAAAACCTATTGATGTGAATAATATCATAAGTATTGTAAAACAAATTCTTATTAATTAATTGCGAAAATGACACAGCAGAAATCGAATATAGAAATCTCGAATATCGGTTCGGAACTTAGCAAAGAAAATATTCTCTTTACGATTTCCTCACTTTCAGATTTCCTGTTCATTATAAATACCGAAGGTGTTTATATCGAAGTTAAATTTCCACATAATAATAATGTTATTGATCTCGATCCTAAATCTTTGATAAATAAGCATTATTCTCAAATCCAGTTGGGCGAGGATTTTAATCGAAAACTTGATAAATCTCTTACAAAACTTAAAGAAACAACCATAATCCAAACCTTTGATTTTAGTATCTCGAGTAATAATGAAAAAAAGCATTTTAATGCAAAGATTTCTGAATTAAAATCAGAGAAAAAAGAAGTATTGGGTTATGTTATACTTGCTCACGATATTACTAACATAAAGCTTCATGAAGATTTATTAAGCAAAGAACTTGAGGAACATAAAAAGAAAGTTTTTGAACTGGAGCGGGATGTCAATTTCTACATCAAACAAGGCGATGTAATTACCAGTCAGCGTGCAAAGATTCAAAAAGAAAGAGATCTGATTTCGGTTGAGAAAGATGTAATGGAAAAGCAAAAGGCTTTAATGGAACAGGATCTAAATTTTATTATGAAACAAGGCGATAAAATTGCTGAGCAAAAACATAAAATCAAGATCCAGCACGACATAGTTCGAAAGCAAAATAAAAAAATTGAGGATAGTATACTTTATGCTAAACGAATTCAATCAGCAGTTTTACCTCCAAACAGGTTCATACAACATCTACTTTCGGAACACTTTATTTTCTATAAACCTCGCGATATTGTTAGTGGTGATTTTTACTGGACAAAACAGGTTGACGATAAAATTTATATTGCTGCTGCTGATTGTACAGGGCATGGAGTTCCCGGAGCTCTTATGAGCATGTTGGGAATAACTTTTCTAAATGAAATTATTACCAAAAACCCAAATATACATGCCAATGAGATCTTAAATGAGCTTAGGATACATATTATTAGCTCGTTGCGTCAGACAGGTTCTTCTGGCGAAAGCAGAGATGGTTTGGATATTGCCCTTTGTGTAATTGATCACGAAAGAAAGATTCTGGAATATGCAGGAGCTAATAATCCATTATATCTTATTAGAAACTGCGAATTGATCGAAACTAAAGCAGACAGAATGCCTATTGGAATACATAGAAGGGCTAAAGAATCTTTTCAAAATAATGTAATTGAATTAACTAAAGACGATCTTGTTTACATCTTTTCTGATGGTTTTGTCGATCAGTTTGGTGGTGAAGATGGAAGAAAATTTTTATCAGCTAATTTTAAAAAACTGCTTGTAGATAATTGTTCCAAAACCCTTGTTGAACAAAAAAGAATTATTGAGAAAACATTTGATGACTGGAAAGGAGAAAGAAAACAATTAGACGATATTCTTATTATTGGTTTTAAAATAGCTTTTGACAAGGAAGAAGTAAAATCAAAAATGGATTATGACTGGGCTGGAAAGACAATTCTAATTGCAGAAGATGATGAAGCCAATGTTCTCTTGCTTAGAAAAGCATTAGAAAAAACAAATGCAGAAATAATTCATGCAGAGAATGGTAAAGATGCTGTTAAATTCTTTAGAACCAATCCCGACATTGATCTTATTCTGATGGATATTAGAATGCCTATCATGGACGGAATAGAAGCTACAAGTCAAATAAAGCAGATCGATAAGAATATTCCAATTATTGTTCAAACAGCTTTTACAATGTCGTCAGAGAAGGAGAAAAGTTTTAAAGCAGGTTGCGACGATTATATATCAAAACCAATAAATATTAAAGAACTTTACGCGACAGTATGCAAATACATTGAGAAAAACGATTAAAAGAAAGACCGGTTTTAAAAACCAATCTTTTTTATTATTTCAATTTTTCAATTGCGTTTTTCATTCTTTTTATTGCCTCTTCGAGTTTCTCATCGGAAGTTGCATACGAAAATCTCAAATAATCCGGAGATCCAAATGCATCGCCTGTAACAGTTGCAACATGCGCTTCTTCTAAGATATAAAGAGCTAAATCCGAAGCATCCTTAATGGTTTTTCCGTTATAGGATTTCCCAAATAAAGATTTTACTTCAGGAAATAAGTAAAACGCTCCTTCAGGGACATTTACCCTAAAATCTTTAATCTCTTTGGTTAATTTAACAACCAGGTCTCTCCTTCTTTTAAAGGCCACTACCATCTCCTTAATATTATCTGTTTCAATGTTAAGTGCAGCAACCGAAGCCATTTGAGAAACAGAAGATGCTCCTGATGTTAATTGACCCTGAATTTTATTACATGCTTTAGCAATCCACTTTGGTGCAGCAATATATCCAATTCTCCATCCGGTCATTGCATATCCTTTGGATACTCCATTAATGATAATTACCTTATCGCGAATAAAATCAAACTGTGCAATGCTTTCATGCTTTCCCACAAAATTGATATGCTCATAAATCTCATCCGATAAAATATGCATATCGACTCCACTTTCTGCAACTACTTTAGCGATTGCTTCCAGTTCGTTCTTTGAATACAAACTGCCCGAGGGATTCGAAGGTGAACATAAAAACATGGCCTTCGTTTTAGGTGTAATAGCCTTTTTTAATTGTTCTGGAGTGATTTTAAAATCTGAATCAATATCAGTATCAATAATTACGTTTGTACCTTCAGCAAGTTTTACAAGCTCAACATAACTTACCCAATATGGAGCAGGGACAATAACCTCATCTCCTTTATTAATTAATGATAATATGACATTTGCCAATGAATGTTTTGCTCCATTAGAAACAATGATTTGATCTGTGGCATATTCAAGGTTATTTTCTCTTTTCAATTTACCCGAAATTGCCTTTAATAACTCCGGATAACCAGGAACTGGTGAATAATGACTATAATTGTCATGAATTGCTTTAATGGCAGCCTCTTTAATATGTTGTGGAGTATTAAAATCAGGCTCACCTACACTTAAATTAATGATGTCGATTCCCTGAGCTTGTAAATCACGACTTTTTTGGCTCATCTCGAGAGTTTGAGAAATAGCCAGGCTTGATACTCTTTGCGAAACATTTTCCATAATTCAAAAAATTAAAAAAGGTCAATGCACAAACATTAACCATTATGTTATATTTTTTATAAATTTGATTTAAACTATTAGTTTAAGCTTTTTCTTTAAGATGTAAAGATAAAATAAATAAAAGTATTAATTTGTGTTGTAAAACAATATCTCAACATTACAACTAAAACAATCAATATCAACAACATGAGCGAAATTTTAGAAATCTTAAAATACACTTTACCTGCAATAATTGTATTAATTGCTACTATTTTTATTGTCAAACAAATTGTAAAAAACGATCAAAGCAGGAGAAATTATGAGATTGTATCAAAAAATCAGCAATTAATAACTCCCATTCGTTTACAAGCGTATGAACGATTGGCCCTTTTACTTGAAAGAATATCGCCAGAATCGCTTATCATGAGAGTAAGTAAACCTAATATGACAGCTAAACAATTACAATCTGAACTCTTAAGTACAATACGTTCAGAATTTGATCATAATGTATCGCAGCAAATATATGTAACACCCCAGGTATGGGAGATTATTAAAAACTCAAGAGCCAAACTAACTCAATTAATAAATTCAGCAGCAAGCAGAGTTAAACCTGATTCTCCGGCTATAAATTTGAGTAAAATTATCCTGGAAGATTTAATGTCTCAGGAAAAATCACCTATGAGCTTAGCTCTTGAGGCATTAAAGAATGAAGTAAAGATGCTCTATTAGAATATCCTATAGCTAATTCTGGTAAAATAAAAACTCATGTTAAAAGAAATTAAAGTTATTGGATTCGATGCTGATGATACTCTTTGGGTTAACGAACCATATTTTAAGGAACTAGAAGATAAATTCTGTGCATTACTGAGCGATTTTCTTTCTTCTGATCAAATCTCAAAAGAACTTTTCAAAACAGAAATGCAGAATCTTGAACTCTATGGTTATGGAGTAAAAGCTTTCATGTTGTCGTTAATTGAAACAGCAATTAAAATTACCAATGGAACAGCTCCTGTTGAAATAATTGAGAAGATTATTGATCTTGGGAAACAACAATTAAACAAACCTGTTATTTTATTAGATGGAATTAAAAATGTTCTTGAAAAATTGTACTCCCTGAATTATAAACTTATTGTCGCTACTAAAGGAGATTTATTGGATCAGGAAAGAAAACTAATGAAATCAGGTTTAGAAAGATATTTTCATCACATCGAAATTATGAGTGATAAAAAAGACTCTGATTATCAAAAATTGTTAGATCATTTGGAAATTAAGCCTGCAGAATTTGTTATGATTGGGAATTCTTTAAAATCGGATATCCTGCCGGTAACTAATATTGGGGGAAAAGGAATACATATACCATATCATACTACCTGGCAACATGAAAATATATCTTCAGATAAAGTTGAAAATAACAATTATATTGAAGTAGAATCAATATCCGATGTATTAAAGCTGTTTTGAGATGAAAAAAATTATTGATATTGAAAAATGGATAAGAAAAGAACATTTCGAATGGTTTAGCAATTTTGACGAACCTTTTTTTGGAATTGTTTCTGAAGTGGATTGCAGTTTTGCATATGCCAAATCGAAAAAGAATAACATCCCGTTTTATCATAATTATTTGCATAAATCCTTAAAAGCTGTAAACTTAATCGAAGAATTCAGACTCAGAATTGAAGATGATAAAGTTGTACTTTATGATCAGATAAATGCTTCTGCAACTTTAAATAACAGTGATAATCTTTACGCAATGTCATTCATTGAATATCATGAAGATTTAATGCAGTTTAGTAAAAATGTAAACATAGAAGAACAAAGAGTTCGTAAAATAAAAGGACTTGGGGTTTCAGAAAATACTGCCCGAAAAGATGTTATCCATTATTCATCTGTGCCCTGGTTTAAAATAACCGGATTAAGCCATGCACGTAATTACAAGTATAAAGATAGTGTTCCTAAAATTACTTTTGGCAAATTTGAAACTATTGGAAATAAGAAAATTATGAATATTTCAATTAATGGGCATCACGGATTAATGGATGGCTCACATGTGGCCAACTATTTAAATACTTTTCAGGATTTACTTAATTGTTAATTAACGAGGTGTGAGATAAATAATAATCCCGGTTGTGAGCATAATTGATTTATTTTTAGGCTTATCGACAGCTTGCTCAGGCCAAAAAGTATCATAGTTGAAATTATAGCGTGTTTCCGCTGTTTTATTGTCGAGGTTTATAAATCCCCGTGTATATCTGAAATCAAGGAACAGATCTATACTTCTGTTATACCGGCCTTGAATTCCAACACCAAACATATATCCTGCATCAAATTGATTAAGATTGGGTTTTATATCTTCATTAATAGACTCAGTAATGTAATCGTCGCCAATAATAATTTCATATGTTCCTTTCGTATTAGCCATAAATAAATATGCTGCGTATCCCCCACCATAAATATAAATTTCAGGATCCCGGGTAAAATTAAATTTCACATAGATAGGTAAAGTTGCATAATGCAGATTCATCTTCATATCGTGGTTGGTAAACTTACCTCCTTTCGACTCATAATTTAACTCACCGCGAATTGATAACATGGGATGCAAATAAATTGCGCCTGTAACTCCAACTTGAGCACTTATTTTTTTTGCAAATTGATCTATTGCTTCATCTCCGGTAACAGTTGATAAAAGGACCCCTCCTTTTAATCCTATGGTTGGGCTTTTTTTAACATTGTATGCAAAAACCTGTGGATTTCTTGGGTTTTGTGAATATAAAGCATAGCCCGGTGCTAAAAGAATTAACACAAAATATATAAATACTGCTTTGTTTCTAAAACCCATTTTTTATTTTGAATACTAAATTACAAAAATAAACAATAAAAAAAGCCTGCCAAATTATTGACAGGCAAGTAAAAACAATAATTGTGCAATTATTTGATTAAATCAACACTTCGTTTTACAAACTTTGTTAAGTCTTCGCCTTTTAGCATATTGTTTGCAAGAAGCGCAAGATCAATAAGTTGCTTGATGTATTTATTTTCAGAACCATACTTAACCATGATCTCTTTCTTTTGATTCTTTAGCTCATCTATTTTCTTTTCAACATCAGCTAATTTATCTTTATCGGCCTGGTTAATTTCTTCGTCCTTTTTGCCTTCTTTGGCTTTTTCTAAAGCAGTTTTTTCTTCTTCAATAGGTTTTAGTTCTTCCAATATCTTAGAAACTTTTGCTCCAGCTTTCTTTTCTTTTTGTTCAAGAATTTTTTCAACCAAACGATGGTTAGCATTTAAGACCAGGTTATAACTATCGGGCAATTCACCATAAAAATTCATTCCGCCACCACCCATTGCAGCCATATCTTTCATACGTCGCATGAATTCCGATTGAGTAACCATTATCGGGTCGTCAGTATCTTTCAGATTTTCGAAAGAGACTGTGAATGAAGCAAATGTTGGTAGTTGACTTTCAAACATTTGTGTTAACTGTTCTTTATCCTCAGCAGAAAGATTTGATTCTGCAGCATCTTCTTTACGTATTAACTTATCTACAACATCTGAGTCAACACGTAAAAATCTTGAGTTACTAAATTTAGTTTCAATATGGTTTATAAAATGGGTATCTAACTGACCGTCCATGATCAATACATCATATCCCTTCGATTTAGCATTTTCGATGAAAGTGAATTGCTTATCTTTATCGGTAGCATATAAATAAATCAGATTTTTATCTTTATCAGTCTGATTTTCCTTAATTAACTTCTCATACTCTTCGAAAGTGAAATATTTACCATCTGTATTTTTAAATAAGGTAAACTTTTGAGCTTTTTCATAAAATTTCTCTTCGGTTAACATTCCGTATTCAATAAAAACCTTTAAATCATCCCACTTTTTCTCATATTGAGGACGATCATTTTTAAAGATATCTTCTAATCGGTCTCCCACCTTTTTGGTAATATGATTTGATATTTTTTTAACATTCGAATCACTTTGTAAATAGCTTCGTGAAACGTTTAATGGAATATCAGGAGAATCAAGAACTCCATGTAATAATGTTAAAAACTCAGGAACAATACCCTCAACGGAATCGGTAACAAAAACCTGGTTCGCATACAACTGAATTTTATTTTTCTGAACTTCAATATTATTCTTAATCTTAGGGAAATAAAGTATTCCCGTCAAGTTAAAAGGATAATCAACATTTAAATGAATATGAAATAATGGTTCTTCCTTAAAGGGATATAACTTATCATAAAACTCTTTATAATCTTCGTCTTTTAATTCAGTTGGGGTTTGAGTCCATAATGGTTTGGTGTCATTAATTATGTTTAATTCCCCAGTTTCAACCTCTTTACCATCTTTCCATTCTTTTTTCTTTCCAAAAGCAATTTCAATTGGCAAGAACCTGCAGTATTTATTTAATAGTTCATTAATTCTTTTCTCTTCAGCAAATTCTTTCGATTCATCGTCGATATATAAAATAATATCCGTTCCACGATCTTCTTTTTCAACTTCTTCAGTTACATATTCAGGACTTCCGTCGCATGACCACTTAACAGCCTTTGAATCATCCTTATATGACTTAGTAATAATTTCAACTTTTTCTGAAACCATAAAAGAAGAATAAAAACCTAAACCGAATTTTCCAATAATAGTTGTTTGATCTTTAAATTTATTAAGAAACTCTTCGGCACTTGAAAATGCGATTTGATTAATGTATTTATCAATCTCCTCTGCTGTCATCCCAATACCCCTGTCACTTATGGTAAGTGTTTTCTTTTTGGTATCTAATGAAATCTTTATGGTTAAATCACCAAGGTCTCCTTTAAAATCGCCTAAAGAAGCTAATTTCTTTAACTTCTGTGTAGCATCAATAGCATTTGATACTAATTCACGTAAAAATATCTCATGATCCGAATACAGAAACTTTTTAATTATGGGAAAAATATTTTCTGTAGTTACTCCAATTTTACCTTTTTGCATTTTTATATTATTTTGAGCCTGTCTGCCGACAGGCAGGTTCAACATCAAATTTACATGTGCCTCTATTCAATATATATGCCATATAAATTTCACTGACAAATAGACAGCCTTAAATCTCAATTAACAACATCAAAATGAAAAAATTTCAGATTAGCTCACAAAAATCTCCGGGAAAGTCATATATACTATTAATAGGGCAAGAATCAATCCGGCAAGAAATAGTAAAAAAATTCGGGTAAATCTTCTGCTTTTTTCTTTCGTTATAAGAAAGTTCTTTTGACTTATGATTCCTTTTATATTATTTTCGATACGTAGAATGATATTTTCATTCTTTTTAATAAAAGTGTAAGCTCCATAATGAAAAGCTGATGAAACAATATCAATGTTATCGTTATCAGAATATAATATTACTTCGGAATATGCATTTATTTTCTTTATTCTTTTTAAGACCTCCAGCACATTGACCTGATTATTGTCTTCATCCAGTTCCAGTGATGTTGAAAGAAAAATTATAAAGATTTGTCTTCGTGAACGCTCAGTATATATAAAGTCTTCAAAAAACTCCCTGCTTCGTGAATAAATCTTGATATTGTAGTTATTAACTTCTTCGAACTTTGCAAGTACGTCCCTTATATATGAATCATCGTTATCGATAAATATAACATTTATATTATTTCGTGAAATTCGCTTCCCCATGTGCTTCAATTTAATAATCAAAGTTATTGCAATTCATTATACGAGTCAATAGTTAAAGCTTGCAAAGAACTATTCAATAGTATAATCACGCACATCCAGGTCTGAATATTCATTCCAGATCCCTCGTTCGAATTTTAATCCATCATATGAAAAATCAGGGCCATAATACTCATATTGTCCTTTAAGGCTTGGTCTTGATGGAGACAAATGATCGTAAATAATCATTTGTTTTTTTTCATTGTAGGTTAAGGTCATATTTGATTGCGCACTGTATTCAAAAATTACTCTTGAAACAGGAATAGTCTTATTTTTAAAGACTTTATCGCCAAAAACCGGAGATTCACTATCATCAAAATATAGTATATCAATAATTTTCTTTTTAGTAAAAAGATCATTTAAATCAGCTCCAAGTAAGGTATAGTATTCAACACCTTTATACTTATTCGTAATAATCTTATAATACAATGATCCGTACCAGTTTTTATTTGTCAAAATTGCCTGTTCTGGTTTTATAATTGTTTCTGAATTATCATTTAATTCAAATACCGAGTATGATCTCTTTGAGCTTTTATATAGGATAAAACCAAAATATTTATGTGTTCTATCGTTAAATGGTAAGTTCCATGTAATAATTCTTACTTTCTCATCCTCAGAAAATATGATGCCAACATTTCTTAAAGAATCGAAAGGATAGTTAAAGGAGTTTTCATCTTTTAACATCTCTCTGAAATTATACAAAATACGACTGTTATATTCAATTTTATTAAAGTCTTCTCTTTCAGCTGTTATTAAAGCAAAATAATATTTAATAGAATCTTCATAAAAACTTAATCCATGATCGGTTTTGTCGTTCGCTATCAAATTCTTATTCTGAAACAAAATCAGAGATACTAAAAAGATAAATATGTTGAAATATTTGGTAGCCGAGATTCTTCTTTTAATTCTAATTAATTTCATTTAATCCTTCGTTTAAGATACTTCATAAAGTTTACTTTGTTGATTCTTCTATTGCTTCATTAAGTATAGCACAAGACTCAATGATTTGTTCGTCATTAATAATTAGAGGTGGAGCTATTCTAAATGCATGATCATGAAATAAAAACCAATCAGTGACTAATCCTTTTTCAATTGCAATATCAATAACTCTTTTTACCTGCTTAAAATTGTGCAATTCAACTGCCATAAATAACCCAATTCCCCTTATCTCTTTTATTTCAGGATGATTTAAGTACTTTCGGAATAATTTACCTTTTTGTTTAACACCTTCAATTAGTTTATCGTTGATCAACACATCTAGCGATGCACATGCTGCAGCACAAGAAACGGGATGCCCTCCAAAAGTTGTGATGTGTCCAAGAATGGGGTTTGTTTTAAAGCTTGACATAATTTGGTTCGATGAAACAAAAGCCCCAATTGGCATACCCCCTCCCATACCCTTTGCAATTGTTATTATATCAGGAATAACATTGTATTCTTGAAATGCGAATAAGTTTCCCGTTCTGCCAAAACCAGTTTGAATTTCATCAAAAATTAAAATTGTACCGGTTTCATCACATTTTTCACGAAGTTTTTTCAAATACGAATCGTCTGGAATCCTTATTCCTGCTTCACCTTGAACTGGCTCAATTAAAACACAAGCCGTTTTTTCTGAAATAAGATCAATTTCTTCGAATGCATTGAAATTTAAAAACTTCACTCCCGGTAATAATGGTCTGAAGGCATTTTTGAATTCCTCGTTACCCATAACACTTAATGCTCCATGAGTACTTCCATGGTATGCATTTTTAAAGGAAACAATCTCAGACCTGCCTGTGTATCTTTTTGCAAGTTTTAAAGCTCCCTCAATAGCTTCACTCCCTGAGTTAACAAAATATACAGAATTCAAATTTTGGGGCAACAATTCAGTCAGTTTTCTTGCAAATTCAACTTGTGGAGTTTGGATATACTCTCCATATACCATCAGGTGCATATATTTTCCTACCTGATCTTTAACGGATTTAACGACAGAAGGATGCAGATGCCCAATATTACTTACAGATACTCCAGAAATCAAATCAATGTATGCTTTGCCATTCTTATCGAACATATATATTCCTTCTGCTCTTTCAATTTCAAGTTGTAAAGGAAAATCCGTAGTTTGACCTACATGTTGAAGAAAGAGTTGTCTTTGTGAGATCATAATTGAATTTTTAAAACAAAAAAAATGGGGTTAAACCCCAATTACATTTAAAGATCAGTTTAGTATTACTTCCCCATAAGATTGATATCTCCCATAAACTTATCTTTATAAGCCTTTCCAATAGGTATAGCTTTAATTCCATCATTACTTTTGATGTAAATAGAGTTATCTTCAATACGGTTAATCTTTCGCACATTCACGATATATGAACGATGCACCCTTTTAAAATAAGAAACAGGAAGTTGACTTTCAATAGATTTCATTGTAAAGTGAATTGTAAATTTCTCATTAAATGAGTTTACAATAACGTAATTCTCAAGGGCCTCAACCCAAAGAATATCATCATATTTCAACTGTACTAAAGCTGAATTTTTCTTTATAAAAATTTCATCCGATTCTTTTTTACTTCGAGTTTCATGAATATTCTTTGATTTTAGTACTGCTTTATAAAATCTACCGTAAGTAACAGGTTTTAGTAAATAATCAGTAACATCATAATCAAATGCTTCTAAAGCATACTTTTCTTTAGACGAAACAATAATAACCTGAGGCAGGTTTTTTAAGGTGTTAAGAAAATCGATACCATCCATTTCCGGCA
>DMBU01000169.1 GCA_003446015.1 Bacteroidales bacterium
AAATCAACTTCCTTAGCAAGACCAGCACCATAATCTGCCCACCATTTGTAATTCTCGGCTACAGTAACCGCTTGCTCGATACATGATTTTACCTTTTTTACATACGCGATGATGGTATCTGTGTTAACTTTATGATCATTCCAATCAACTAAAGCTTCATTGCCAACATTAACCGCAATAACAATTTCAGGAAATGCATTTGCAATACCAATTCCTTTTTGAATTTCTTCTAAATTAAGTTCTTTATTTCTTGTGAGTGTTTCCTGAGGGATTGGTTCATTTAGCCACTCACATGTTTCGTGATTACTTAATTCTGCTCTTAGCCAGATACCTAACATGACCTTAATATCAATATTGTTTTCTTTAATCACTTTAAGTATCATTTCAGAGTTTTCACCGCTATCGTAAACCCGAATCATTCCAAAGTTTGAATTGTGCGCTAAAATTTGAAGATCTTCAAGTACCTCTTCATAAGATGGATTTATTGCACCATCGCCGCGGTCGGGATGCTGCCCGGTTCGAAATCCTGAATAGCAAACAGCTACTGCAAGGCCATGAAGTAAATCTTCCTGACTTTGTTTTATACTCTCAGATTGCTTTTTAGAATGCACATTCCTGTTTTGTTGAATACATGCTATAAACATTGTTATACCAAATGACAGGAAAATTATTACAACTCTGAATTTAAACTTTATCATGTTACATTATGTTTTAATGTTTGCCAAGAATTGTTAAAACATTAATCTGTTTAATATTACCATTTCGTTCAAACAACTGATTACTAATTTCTTTTGTTAGAACAGTTCCTTGAATACTCAACTGTTCATTATTTTTAAAAGTAATCATAATTTGATTTTTGGTTGAATTGGTATAGATTATTGGTGTCTGGCAAAATGTTAATGCCAGCTGATTCTGATCAAGAGGTATTTTTCTTTGGTCTCCCTCTATAGAGTAAAATTCCAGTTCAGCATTGCTTGTTAAAATCTCTTCATAATTTAATAAAGATGTATCAAATACGATCTGCCCATTTTTAATTCTAATACCTAACTCCCCTAATCGGGAAATTACATCTTCTTTTACCTGACCTGTTAATCCTGGTTGTTTTACACCAGCATTTCCCGGAGTATGAGAATAGGCATCTGTTGGAAAAGCACCATATAATTTGGGCGATTTATAAAGTCCTATTCCAGCCTTTATTTCATAGTAATGTCCTTTTATTTTGCCGCATATTTGCTCATCAGCTCCCTCGTCAATAGCGTTAAAATAGCTTTCCTGAGTTGCAAGTAACAATTTTGAAACCATGTGCCAATATATTGAACCTAATCCTTCGTAACCATAAAACGTTCCGGATCGGCCTGTAAAAGACTTATGATCAAAAACCTGCTCATAGATCTCAAGAATTTCTTCCTTTTCTTCCTCAAGCAGTTGACTATAGTTGGTGTTTTTTAAATTATTCAAAGTTTTTTCTAAAACATCAGCATTTCTAAATGAACTATTAAAATGAAATTTACCTGTATCATCCTCTTTTATTACAGAATCATCCTTATCCTGTATTAATTTGCTTAGTAATCTGGAATTTCTAACTCTATTTTCAGGGATTATATTTTTTTCAATGAAAAGAGATAATTGCCTGTCAGGATAAAGCATATAGCTGTACTGATCGGATCTAAAAATTTTACTATTTTTTAATGAATCTAAAACTTGCAAGCTTTCATAAGCAGACAAATATCCTGAGCTTAATATAGCAACCTGACCTTCAAGCATCTCATACAAATGACGAATAGTGATTTTATCATCTTTTATAGAGATTAAATTATAAGAATGATACAATCCATCTTCTTTTTGATTACTTTTTATTGATTGTTCAATGTATTTTAAACATGTGCTTGTAAAATCTAAGAGATCATCTGTATTGATATTACTTTTAGCTCCACTAAAGGATTTAGTATATATTTTATTTCTATAAGCTTCGTGTGTTTTCCCAAGAGAATCAATAAAATTTCGGCGATCGAAATCCGAGAAGCCCTTGTTAACGAGCACTAAGTTTTTCTTATAGATTTTAAATACCAGGTGAAATAAAGTGCCTACTTCGTTTGAAATTGCAATTTCAGTTGAAGAAATATTACTTAGCTTATCTTCCCAAAACTTTAGAAATCTTCGTAGATGATAAACTGTAACCATCGAAGTTCCATTGCCAACTAAGGCATTATTGGCATCGTTCCATTCGGGACGCTGTGTATTTAACCAAATACCTGCTTCGGGAATAAAATTACATAGTTTTGAAAGTAAGGTAACCAGGATTTTCTCCATTAAGTTAACCTTGTAAGCCTTATCAACATCCTTACATTTAAGCACTTTGGCATCGGCTCCGACATGATCTTTCATGGCAGTTATCAGGCTGTTTAACTCATCATTAAACACGATAGTATCTTTAGGATTCTTAACTATATCATTATAAGATTTAATCCTGTAAGGGACATTGGCATAGGTGAAAACTTCTTTATATAATAAGTCATTTAATTTGCCAGGATGAAAATGATTTGAAAGTTCTAATAACTTTTGAAGATATATGATTTGATGGTCGCCCCAATAACCAATATATGACCACGGATCATCAGGATCAGGGTGCTCCCAATCAATACCGTTTCGCATGATACGGTAAGGATTATAACCATCAATAGTTGATGCATTTACAAATTTACTAATCATACCTTCGATAAACTCTGGATATGAATAACATAATGCCTCCCAGTTTTGAAAAATGTCTCGCCAGTTACCTTCATAATGATATTTAACCGAACCATCCTTATTTTTAGTTTCTATTGAAAATAAATTCCATGGTCGGCTTGGATCTCCATGTCGCCGGCTAAATGTAAGCGGCAGATATTCATATGTAATCCTGATTAAGTCGTTGTTAGCTGTTTTCTCAGCTAAGGCTATAAGCTCTGAATAAGTTATTTTAGCTGGTATTTCCTGAAGCCAAATTTTATAATCCTTGTAAATTAATTTATTGATCTGATTTAAGTAGTTTTTATAATCATAAGTTTCTATGATATAATTATTTGCAAAAACACCGCCACGCATAATATTGAATAGTGTATTGGAATAATGACGAGCGTAACACAAATCTGTACTGGTCATTTGGAATCCATCAGCAGCAGAGACCATCTTTTTTAAGTCAGTTGTTCCCTTATTTATATCGGAATTCACTAAAGAATCTATTTTTGGATTTGAAAGAACAAAGTGGTTTAAATTTGTCACATCATTACTATCCTGATTTATTTCTGCGACAAACATCCAGTTTTTCTCAGAATTTGCTTTTAATAGGATCTCTTTATTTACATAATATGCACCTCTGCTCGCTCTAATATCCCGTTCAGCTTCCAATGAAAATCCATCTTTGAATAAGCTTAACTGCTTGCCCGATAATAAAATCTTAGGTTTCTCCAAACCACTGGACCATACTGTTGTAGCCAAAAGAGACTCACTTGGCTCTGCCCTATCCACAGGAATTGAACTTAATATAAATAACCCTATACCACTTTCCTTTAATAATTCATTTTTTTTATAAGCATCGAGCAAATTGCTGTATTCATTTTGAAAATTATAGTCTATACCAGACGGGAGAATATTTCTTATTCCATCAAGAATATCAACATGAATATCAATCTTACCCAGGTTCACAATTTTTGATTTTTTAACAAATCCAAATTGTTCGCTATTGTACCATCCGTATTGAAATTTAATTTCAAGATTATGATTAACTTCTTCAAATAATATTTTGTTTCCGTAAATACTCTTATATATGTATCTATCAACAGAATAAATATTTTCAGTATCTTTATTGAATGGCTCCCATAAAAAGTTTTTACCATCT
The DNA here is from genome assembly GCA_003446015.1 of Bacteroidales bacterium. GTDB lineage: Bacteria > Bacteroidota > Bacteroidia > Bacteroidales > UBA12077 > UBA12077. Next base: position 3,878 of record DMBU01000169.1, read on the forward strand.
TTTTCGATAATAAAACACGAACTGCTCCCCGTTAAACCTCTATAAGCATGTATTTTATCTTCGGTATAATAAGGGAATAGTGCATTATCTCTATTCTTACGACCTGCTGTTAAAGAACCGTTGCTGGATATATACATCCAGTGATTGGATGAGCTTACGATACTTATAAAGAAGTCAGGAATCTTATGGAAATTAGAAATTTTATAAAACTTTTCACCCTCGATTTCGACAAACTGCCCTTCAGTTTCTTTTTTTTGAGTGTTTAATATGTTTGTTCCAAGAAATATTGTTTTTCTATCCATTCTATTTGAAGTACTAATAAAAATTCAACAATTTAATTGATGTAAAAAGGAATATTTGCTACAGCGACTTTGTTTTGATCATCTTTTACATAAACAAACAAACGGAAAGCTCCTTTTTCTTCAGGTGTTTTAAATTCGATTATACTTTTATTCAAGTTAGTAATTAAACCCTCAAGGCTTTCAGGTTTACTTTCATGATCGCCACCTACGCCCAGATCTGTGCTTTCATAAAGTATTTCCCATTTATAATTAAGTTTGTCATTTTCAAAATTATGAACAAATACTTCAGCAGTGTAATTTTGCGATTTATTTAGTTCAACATTGTCAAAAGCAGATAAACCGTTTAACTTCAATGAATCTAATCGTGGAGCCCTATTTTCAGGCCATTCACTTTTCCAGAGAAAATGCATAGCATCAATGGTTTCAGTTGGATCGCCATCTTCTGTAAATAAACCATACCATGTTGGAGTGCGTTCCTGCTTTTGACCCCAATAAAATACATAAGAGCCAAGACAATGCAATGAATCCGATTCAATTGCCACTCGATATCGATGAATATAAGATTCAGCTTTTTCTCTGCTGTTTTGTTCGATGGGTGCATTCCATGATGTTTTGGCAACTTCCCAATGGCCGGTAGCTCCCCATTCAGTGACAATGTATGGTCCCTGATAACCACTCTCTTTAATTCTTAACTGAAGATTTGGAAGATCTCCGTACATTTGAATACTTAAAAAATCCAGGTCAGGGCAACGTTTTGCTATTTCATCAACATCATATTTTTTTATTCCGGCGAGCATTGTTGTTGTGGGATGGTATGGATCAATTTCATGTATCATTTTTGCTACTTTGTTTACAGCATCCCAAACTTTAGGATTAGTATAGTTAAGATTTAACTCATTACCTATACCCCAAACTAGTAGTGCTGGATGATCTTTATATTTTAAAACTTCGTTCTTAATGTACTCAAATTGTTTTTTAACTTTAATTGTATCGTTATAATCAAAACCTTTTCTTTCCTTTTTTAAGTCTAAGCCTAATGTTACTGTTAAGTTATATTTTAATGCCAGATCAAGAAATTCCTGTGCACTATAATTATTGGTTTCGGTACTCCATGAACGGCATGAATTAGCACCATTTTCAGCAAGTATTGGAATTTTTTCAATTTCACTGCCAGCACCTACAATAAAATAAGGTTTCCCTTCCCTATAAAGTTGATAATGACCATTACTGTTTTTCAACTCAACCTTTACTGGTTTTGATTCCAATTGATCATTTTTCTTATGTATTGTATTTGTACACGATAAAGTACTTATTATGAATAGTGCGATGAGCGTTTTAAATTTGTCCATGTTGCTTAATTTTTTATTAAAATTTCTTCCAATTCCTCTAATGATTTTCCTTTTGTTTCTGGCAAATAAATTTTTAGTATAATCAGACCAAATACAGCAAAAAAGCCATACAGAAAGAAGGTATTAGAATTTCCAAGACTCGAAAGTTCCCATGGAAACACTAGTTGCACCAAAAAGCTAAACGCAGAATTAATAGTCCCTGCAAAAGAAATTGCCAAGCCACGAAGCCTATTCGGAAATAACTCAGAAAACAATACCCACATTACAGGTCCTAAAGAACACGCAAAAGATGCCACAAAACCTATTATTCCGAACAATACCAACATTGGATTAATATCAATGGCATTTGTTATTAGCAATGTTTCTTGCTCCTTATTTAAATCATTACCAAAAACAGATGTTATTTCATCTATAAATTCCAGGTCGCTTTCAAATGTTTTATTTTCAAACTGATATAGCTTTTCGCTTTGAATACTTAAGTTCAATTGTGTTATTTTATCCGAATCGAACTTATAAGTAGCTGTTTTAAATGCCATTCCGATAATAAACATAGAAACTATAATCCCTGAAATTCCGATCATTAATAATGGTTTCCTCCCTATCCGATCTATTAACCAAATTGCAACTATAGTAAAAACAAGATTTGTTAAACCCACTAAAATTGCTTGAGAAAATGAAGCATCAACACCAACACCCGACTGTTCAAATATCATAGGTGCATAAAAGAAAACGGCATTAATTCCAGTGATTTGTTGTGTAATAGCAATTACAACTCCAATGATCATTACCAGCTTCATGGCTGGTTTAAAAAGTTCTTTTATATGAGCTTTTTCTTTATGTTTATCCCTTTTTAGACTTTCTTTTACGGCTTTAAATTCTTGTAGAGCAATTTCTTCACCACTTGCTTTTTTCATTATAATTAATGCCTTATCATCAAAACCCTTTAAAGCAAGCCAACGAGGACTTCGAGGCACAAAAAACAGAAAAGCAAAATAGAATAGTGCAGGGATAGATTCAACCCCAAGCATATATCGCCACGCCTGTGTATCAATTTGCAAGGTACGCACCCAGGCTGATTCTGAATTAGTTAGTTTTAATATTATAAAATTTGAAAAGAAGGCTACAGATATTCCAATTACAATATTTAACTGATTAAATGAAACTAACCTGCCTCTTAGTTTTGGAGGTGATATTTCAGCAATATACATGGGAGCAATAATTAGTGAAATTCCTACACCTACACCTCCAAGCATTCGCGCGAGAACAAAAAACCAGAATTCTGTAGCTGAAGCAGAAGTAATAGCAGAAATTGCATATAATATCGCAGCATATGTAAGTATTTTCTTTCTTCCTATACGGTCACTAATCGGACCGGCTACAAACATTGTAATTGTAGCAACTAAAGTAAGACAGGCTACAGCCCAACCCAGTTGTATTTTTGTTAATTCAAAATACGGCTCAATAAACCTAACAACTCCGGAAATTACCGAAGCATCAAAGCCCATTAAGAAACCTCCAAGAGCTACAATAAAAGCTATACGAATTACATATGATTTATTCATCGATCAGATTTAAGTGTTATTTCAATTCAAATTTTGTCATTAAGGATGCTTTTGAACTATTCCCTATCCATACGTGGAATTCGCCTGGTTCTACGTGCCATTTTTCTCCATCATGAAATGTGAGATCTTCGGAACTTAACATAAACTCAACTATTTTTTCTTCGCCGGGATTTAATCTTATCCGCTTAAATCCTTTAAGTTCTTTTACCGGTCTCACGATACTTCCAACCAAATCTCTCACATATAACTGAGCCACATCGTCGGCTTTAACACCTCCTATGTTTTTAATTTTAGCAGCTACTACCAAGGTATCATTTTTTGAAATAACTTTCTTCGAGAGCTTAATATCACTATATTGAAATTCGGTATAGGAAAGTCCAAAACCAAATTCAAACAAAGGTTCAAAACCATAATCGAGATAATGACTTGTATTTCCTAAAGATGTTTGCCAGGCTTTTACAGGGATGTCGTACATTCTGATCCAACTTTCATCTGATGGAGGATGACCTGTATTATTGTGATTGTAATAAACAGGGATTTGTCCTTCGGTACGAGGAAATGTCATTGGCAGCTTCCCCGAAGGAGATTCTATACCAAACAACAAATCAACATACCCAGGACCACCCATAGTTCCCGGATGCCATCCATAAAGCAGAGCGTCAACCTTCCCCAAGATTGGTTCAACCATAAGTATTACACCTGTCATCATGACTAATACAGTTGGTTTTCCCAGCTTACTTATTTCATGAATTAATTCATTCTGGCACCCAGGTAGAGTAAGTTCAGCACGACAGTGTGCCTCACCTGTTAAGATGGATTCATCACCCATAAACAATAAAACAACATCAGCATTTTGAGCTGTTTTTATTGCATCATTTAACCCTTTTTTATCTATTGTTCTGCTTGTTTCTAATCCGGGAGAATAAATTACCCGTTCTTCACCCAGGAAATCAATAATTGCTTTGAGAGGTGTTATCGAATTTTCTTCTTTCCCGTCAAAAACCCATGTACCCATTTGTTCATGCGGGGCATCTGCCAAAGGACCAATTACCGCAACTTTTTTAATATTTTTTGATAATGGCAATACATTATTTTTATTTTGAAGCAAAACAGCACTTTGTATTACTGTCTTTTTTGCCAGATCTAAAGCTTGTTCAGTTAATAGTTTATTTCCTTCGGTTGCATATGGTTTATCAAAAAGATCAAGATCAAATTTTACTTTTAAAATACGTCTCACCGCATTATCGATTAATTCTTCTTTAACAATTCCATTTTCAACAAGACTTTTTAAATTATCGATAAAATATGAACTACACATATCCATATCAACACCAGCAATAAAAGCTTTCTCCGTTGCGTCCATACTATCTTTAGCAAAGCCATGTACCTGTAAGTTTTTTACTGAAGCCCAATCGCTAACTACAAAACCTTTAAATCCCCATTCATTTTTTAATATATTTCTTATGGTATAAACATTTCCACTTGTTGGTACACCATTTAACTCATTAAAACCTGACATTACAGAAGCTACATCAGCTTGCACTGCAGCTTTGAATGGTCGTAAATAAACATTCCTTAATTCTGCTTCAGGAATTAGTGTTGTATTATAATCACGACCTCCAATAGCAGCTCCATATCCAACATAATGTTTTGCGGTAGCAGCAATACTGTTTTTATTTGAAAGATCATCGCCCTGAAATCCTTTTATACTGGCAACAGCCATTTGTTCTGCTAAATATGGATCTTCGCCACAACTTTCAACCATTCTGCCCCAGCGTGGGTCTCTTGAAATATCCATCATCGGAGCGAAAGTCCAGTTCACACCTTCTGATCGTGCTTCCATAGCAGCTATTTCAGCACATTCCTTTACAAGTTGCGGATTAAAAGTTGCTGCCAAACCAATGTTAACCGGAAATATTGTACGATATCCATGAATGATATCTCTGCCAATTAACAAGGGTATTCCTAACCTGCTTTCCTGAACAGCAATTCGTTGCATTTCATGAATCATTTCAGGAGAAAATGCATTTAAGACTGACCCAACCTGACCTTCTTTTATTAAATTATAGAAATAAGGATCGATAGGTAAGGAATCAACAAAATTCATCAATTGATTCATTTGACCAATTTTCTCGTCTAAGGTCATTTGGTTTATCAAGCTATCAACATGATCCATTTCATCTTGCTCTGAACTGCATGATAATGTAGCCATAACAACAAGTATTAGTAAGACTGAATTTAAATATTTAGTTAATTTCATTTATCAATTCTTTGAATAGAATTTAGATTAAAGTGCTTTTCAAACTATAAAAGCAGGTTTATAGAACCTCTTGATAAACACGAACGTAATCAATTTCCATTGTTTGAGGAAAAATTGAATTATCTACACCTTGAGCACCACCCCAGTCACCACCTACAGCAATGTTAAGAATAAAGAATTGCGGTTTATCAAATGGCCAATTATCCTCTGATTTTAGAATTGGATTGTATGTATAGATTATATTTTCGGGTGTATCAATGTAAAAATCAATTTGTTTTTCGGTCCAAATAATCCCATAATTGTGAAATTCTTCTTCACAGCTTACCAAGGTAACACTTGTTCCATCACCATTTGCAGCATAACCTGAAGGAGTATGAACCGTTGCATGAACGGTATTTGGCTCATAACCTACATATTCCATAATGTCAATTTCACCGCATACCGGCCAACCGACACTGCTAATATTACTCCCCAGCATCCAGATTGCAGGCCAAATTCCCCTTCCTTCTGGTACGTTTGCTCTTACTTCCATACGGCCATATTTAAATTCTTTTTTCCCTTTAGAAATTATTCGTGATGAGCTGTATGAGCCAACGGCAGTATTATCGTCTAGTTTTATTGCAGTAATAATCAAGTAACCATTAACAATTTCAGCGTTTCCTCCATTGGTATAATTCTGAAGTTCGTTATTACCCCAGCCTGTTGCTCCGGTTTCGAAAGTCCAATTATCTGAATTTACAATTAATCCATCAAATTCATCAGACCAAACTAAGCTCAAGTTATCAATATAATCAGGATCGTTTTGAGATATACTGATTGATTTCTTGAGAGAAATTTCATTACCATTTTTTATAACTTGAAGTTCAATTTCATAACTCCCAACAAAGGGAAAATATGCTGCATGAGCTGTCTCATCCACAATTTCTTTATCTCGATATATCCATTTAAAAGACTCAAATTGTCCTTGCGATGTATTCTCCAGATTAATAATATTTGGATTTAAAGCATCAACTTCTGCGGTAAACGAAATTACAAAATCTGTTGAAGCTATATTAATTGTTTTACTGGTTACTTTAGTTCCTCCTGAATAATTTAATAACTTTAAAGTAACATCATAATCACCAGCCAAAGGATAATAAACTTCGTAAGTCTTTTTCTTATCAGTTGTTGTTTCTTCTTTTCCGTTCCCAAAATTCCATGTCATTGAATAATATTCACCCTCTGATTGATTTGTAAAAACAACATGATTAACTTCTTTATATTCATAACTAAAATCAGCTTTAAGATCATCTACCGAATTATCTTCATCGCAGTGGGAGAAAACAAACAAACCAAATATTAGTATAGAATTTAGTATCATCTTAATCATACTTTTTTTACTTAAAATTTTAGAAGTATTAACAATTTTTGACTTTCTCATTACTTAGCTTATTAGCACTATATAATATTATCTAAATGATTTTTGGAGTCTTTTAATTTAAATGATTTCAAATTGTCGTTGCAAAAAGAGGGATTTAATATCCTTAATTGCAACGACATTTCAATCATTAACTAATTCGCAACCTAAAATTATAGACCCACAATTAAACTATTGCTCTGGTTTTTCAGTTGTAAATGTATAATACCATGCAAAGGTTGCATCCTGAGCTACCCTTATCTTTAGTGTATTTGCTGTAACTTCAATAATCTCATGATCACTAACACCTACATACCAACACATATATCCACCATCAGAAAAACTCATTGTTGTGCCTCTATATTCGCCATCGACCGTTGCAATTGAAGATGAAGGAATTAAAGAAACGGTTTTAATACCTGATGGATCAATTACGTCAGGTCCATAACAATCGTCAGGATCAACACCCATAACACCTGCGTAAGTTCCTGGAATAAAAGAAGGACCTTCAGTTTGTTCAAAAGTCAGACCATCTTCAGTTTTTGTAAAAACAAATTCAGCATCGTACATACATGATTTTTCAAATGCACCTGCGGTATACCATGCAGCATAGGTATGATTCATACCATCAACAAAATTAGGCCCTAAACCTACATGACCAGCTTTGTCAGCAGCCCAATACCATGTTTTTGAAGTGCCTCCTGTTAACAATTCTACAGCCTCATCATCGGTAAAACTACTATAAACTTCAACCTGTATTGTTTTGCTGGAAGTTACTCCTCCTGTGCCAATAGCATAAACAGTTACATTATATGTATTAATACCAGTTGTAGTAAACATATGAGAGATAATTCCATCAGGGTCAATTTCGGTGTCCTTACCATCACCAAAATCAAAATTGAAAGTAATTTCATTCTCAGCAGAAGCAGTAAAATTAACTATTCCACTACCATCACCGTAAGGATTTTCAGTATCCACACCAAGAATCAGGTGTGTTAAA
>DMBU01000002.1 GCA_003446015.1 Bacteroidales bacterium
TGTCATTCTCTGTTACGGTATAAACTCCTTTATAAGTACTACCTCCATCGGATGTATACCAACCTAGAAATCTGTTATTGTATTCAGTTGGAGTAACTTCTAATGTGGGATCCGATGTAGCTACATCAACTGTAAATATGATTGACTGACCTACTATTAATGTATCTACTCCTGTAGCATTCGAAAGAACTGAATTAATTACCGGCTTATTTGCATCTATAGCAACTGCAACATCTGTTCCGTCTTTTGTATTACTTACATTACCAGCTGGATCTGTTGCCTTTACTCCTGTCAACTGCAAAGGAATTGTTCTATCCTGATCTCCATTTGTTACTAAATAGTTTCCCTCATAGCTATCTCCCCCTACTACTGGCGTCCATCCTAAATTCCTGCCATTATATGATAATGGTGTTATTGTCAAATCCGGATCTGGAGTCGCAATATCAACTGTAAATGTTATGGATTGTCCTACAATTAATGTGTCTGCACTTGTCTGATTTGATGTAACACTATTTATCACTGGTGTGTGTGCATCTATCGATTTTAACACATCCGATCCATTAAAAAGAAATTTACTAGTATTTCCATCAGAATCTTTTGCATATACACCTGTTAGCTGTAAAGGAGGAAATTGGTCATTGTCTCCTTCTGTCACCGTATAAGTTCCCTTGTATGTATCACCTGCGTTTGAAGTACTCCAGTTTAAATCACGTCCATTATATTGCGTTGGATAAATTGTTAGATATGGATCGGGTATCGAATCATTAAAATCAACAGTAAAAGTAATTGTTTCTCCTACGATTAATGTATCAATTGTATTTGCATCAGACATCACTGTGTCAATTTCAGGCGGAGCTAAATCTCGAATTTCATAAACATTAAAACTATATAATGTATCTGCGGTACTTTGAGCAGTTATTGCATCAGCATTACTATTTGTATACCTAACATATATAGGGCCATTGCTTGATTGAAACTGAATTGTACTAAAAGTAAGTCTTATATACTCATCGTTATTACCAGTATCACTTGGTTTAATATAACTAACTGTAGAGCCAAAAGTTTCCGCATAAATTGTATCAGCAAAAAATGGATCTAATGAAAATATCCACTCGGCATCAGTAATCGCACTTGTTTCAACATCTGAATCATCAATATTAGTTGAAAACTGAATCTCAATTGTTCCATAATATCCATCAGAATCACCATCAACTGCAACAGCGTCTACAATAGTTACCTGCGAAAATATACTATTTGTGAATAAGATAAATAGTATTATTAACAACAATTCATATATATTTTTCATAATACACTAATTTTCATTTCCCAAATTTAAAACACCTAGAATTTAAGATTTACTCTACAATTCTCCATCAGAGTTTACTTTTATTAAACTTATCATTTCGTTTCCTTCTTCACCTGAGTTCCCTACCATGATATAACCTCCATCGGAAGTTTGTTCAACTGAATACATTTTTTGTCCAAATCCTCCATAACTTAGACCATCTCTACTTTCATCTACTAAATTTCCTATTAAGATTTCTCCTTCACTGTCAATTTTAAAAAAACTTGCTGCTAAACCACTTGATAATTCAATATCTCCAACAATTACAAATCCTCCGTTTGATTTTATTATATCATATCCATGCGAAGGTAAAGCTTCTTCATACTGGGCATTCCATAAAACATTATGAATATTATCCTCAGCTCTTATAATATAAATACTAGGATTATCACCTGTAAGATTCTCAACAGTACCTAGTATGATATAACCTCCATCATCGAGTTTTACAAGAGACTCGCCGTAATCATTGTTCGAACTTCCATAGGTAATAAAATCAGGAGATCCTCCTGTTTGATTTGTTTCAACAAGCATAATATTATTATTTGCTTGCCCTGGTTGTAAATTAAAACTATTTGTTGTTCCAATTACAACATATCCACTGCTAATTACAATAACATCACTTGAATAATCTGTACCTGCTCCACCATGATTCTGATCCCATTCCAAATCTCTTGAATCATCTAACTTAACAAGATAGATATCTTTATCACCATCTATATCAGTGCTTCCTGCTATTATGTATCCAGATGATGCTTTCTTAATGGCAACTCCTTCTTCATTTATTTCACTTTCTCCAAAAATGCTTTCACCCTCACTAACTAATGATGAATTAAACTTCTCAAGAAAAATATTTTTATCATCAATACCTGCGGTATCTACTACCGTTCCCAAAATGATAAATCCTCCGTCATCGGTTAATAATATTTGTGAAGCTGTATTGTTTCCACCTCTTAATGAAGACAAGGTGTCTATTCCATCGGGTAATAAATTGCCAAATTTATTCGTTTGCATTAAAACGATTTCGGTATTTTCATTCTCAGAACTTACAGTAGCCAGAATTAAATATCCACCATTAAATTCTTTAACATCATTGCCTATTTGACTGCTTCCCGTACCTATTACTTTTACAAAAGTTTCTGCCTGGTGTGACGAGATATCGAGATTATCGCATGCAAAAACTGATAGTAGAAGAATAATTATTATATATCTTATTTTAAACATGATTGCTAATTTTTTACTTATTTTGTCTAGTTCTATAAAATGGATATACAAATCCGAATGAAACAAATAAATTATTTAATGCGAAATCATCATCAATATATCCATATTTATCCCATTTATAGTCTTGGGTAAGTCTGGTGTCAGTATTAACAATATTCATAAAACCTAAATGATATCTTACGTCCAGCATTAGGTAACCCTTTTTAATATTCCACTTTACACCTCCTCCAAGCACGGCTGATATGTTATATTCTTTTCGCTCTCCACTAATATCAACATCACTTTCTTTTTGATCATCTCGTTCAAAATACGCGGAAGCTTTTAGCAAATAATCAAAATTAGCACCAACTCTCAAATATGGACTCCAGACACCTAATTTAAAATCATAGGTACCTGTTAAAGGAAATGATAAAACGGTTTGATATTCATCATAAACGGTTTTTACATTATTTTGAGTTATTTCGTAATAGAATTGCTTCATTGTATAAATTCCATCGAGGTTAACTTCAATGTTATCATTGATATATCTCTTAAGTTGCAGTCCAATCTGAAAATTAAAACCCGATGAATATTCACCTTTGTAGTCCTCTGTATCTCCATATGAATATGGTTCAATAATTCTTACATAAGAATAATTTCCTCCAAGAATAACACCAATAGAATATAGAGGAACAGTTTGATACGATTTATATAAATAGGTAAATTCCACAGGATCAGTTGGTTTTATTTCATATTCGGGGAATTTCTTTAAGAACTTCAACATGGTTAATTCTGCCATTTCCTCATAATCTTCGAAGAGGTAGGTTTTTATGAGCAACTTATATGCGCTGGCAAGTTCTTCCTTATCGAAACTTCCATTGTTTATACAAGCTCTTAACATGGCAGGTATTGAATCTAAAATTCCTGTTTCGTACATTGCTTCAGCTTCCTGAAGCTTAAAGGCGCAATTGCTTTCCTGAGCGTTTAAAGAAAAGCTCCACAGAAACAATATAAAAACAGAAGTATAACGTAAAAAATGATTCATATTAATTTGAGTTATTAGGTTCGGCTATAGTTTTTTGATATTCAACATCCGAAGCAACATAAGCATTCCATTCTTCTATACTCATATTACGATTAATTCTGTTATATAATTCTGCTGCTAAATATTCAGATTTCGTAGCCCAGATTAATAGACGGTCTTTTTCATTGCTTGAAGTTACTAACCTTTCACCATCAGGACTAAATGCAATTGAAACCACCCACATTTTGTGGTCATTAAACTCAATGGGTTGATTGTTTAAATTTGTACAATCCCACATTCGTGCTGTTCCATCTAAGCTCGATGTAGCCATTAGATTATCGTCTGTATTAAAATCAATATCTGATATTCGTGATTTGTGTCCTTCAAGATTTTCAATCTCTATTAATTTTTCAGCATCCCATATTTTTAAACTTCCTTGAGAATTTCCAGCAACCAACCAGTTTCCTTTTCTATTAAATTTCACAGCAGTAATGGCAGTTTGTGATTTATCATCAATTATTTTAGGATCTTCTTCAATATTAGTAATATTCCACATATATATTTTGCCATCTTGTGCTCCGGCTACAACTGATTTAGAATCCGGAGAAATATCAATGGTATTAATTTTAGAATTACTTTCAACTAGGATTTCACCCTGTAAAGTTTTCAAGTCCCATTTTCGAATTGTTTTATCAGAACTTGCTGAAATAAAGTATTCATTATTTGGAGCAACAACAATACTACTGATAAATTTTGTATGACCTTTTAGCAATTTATTTGCTTCAACATTATTTGTGAGATTTGTTATTTGAATCATATTACTATCAGCAGAACAAATAAGCCATTTTCCATCGGGTGTAACACCTAAAGCTCTTTGTTCAAATGGATAATCAACGATTGTTTCAAATGCTCCATCTTCATTAACGATATTCCATTTAAGAATTTTACCATCACCTCCTGCACTTAATAAATAATTGGTTTCCGAAATAAATGCAATGTCTTTTACGGCACCAATGTGTCCATTCAAGGCATTATAATTTTGCCCTTTTAATCCTTTGAGCGCATAATATAGTCCTAAGTAAATATCCGGGTTATGTTTTGGTCCGTCGTATTTCTCATTAAATAAATACGCCTGGTAAGCAACTAAAGCTTTTAATTGTGTATTATCGGAGATCTGTTGAGATTTAACAGCCATGCTTTGTCCTATTGATAGCATTCTTCTACGAAAAGCCTCCTGTCTTGCTACTTCTGCCGCTGCACTTTGTCGTTCTGCTTCTTCAGCATTTTTTTCAGCTAAAGAACGTTGTTCATTAGCTTCTTGTTCTCGCTGTAACGCGAGTTGCCTTTGTTGTTCAGCAATCTCAAAATTTCTGGTTGCTTCTTTTTCCTTTTGAACAGCAATTTGTCGTTGTTGATCAGCCTCCTCTTTTCGCTCTAACGCTTCCTTTTCCTTTTCTTTTGCAAGAATGGTTTGTTGCTCCGCTATTTTTTGAGATTCTACAGCATTCTCTCTTTGCTTATTTGCTTCTTGTTCTTGTCTTACTGCTTCAGTTTTAAGCATTTGAGAATAAACAGTTAATCCCATTCCAATAATTGCAGCTGATCCAAGCACTATAGCAAATATTTTTGAACGTCGTAACTGTCGTTTTTGTAATTTAGCTTTATTTTCTTCTTCTGCTTTAAATTCTTTATGACTGGTTTCTAAATATACAATTGCCCTTTCAAAAGCCGGATTATACCTTTGAGCCCATGCCAACGTAGGCTTTTGCTTTTCTCTCCAATTTAATGCTAATTGTAAATCAGGTGGTCGCCACAGTCCGGTATTCCCGATTTGATACATTTCAGATGCTTCTGATAAACGCATATACATTTGAACAGCGTTCCACTCTTCATCCACCCACACTTTAAGTTTATTCCATATACGCATTAAACTTTCATGTGAAAGATCAATAATGCTTTCTCCATTTAAATCAACTTCAAATGATGGAGTAATAAAAGATCGTCCTGCAGCTCGAAATGGGTCTATAACCTTAATAACATCTTCAACCTTTGATTTTGAAATTGAAGCGATCGCGTTTATACTTGTTGGATGCCTTATTCCTCTATTGTCATTTCCTTTTTCGGTTATTGTCTTAAACATGCTTTCGCATATCCACTTTTCATCTTCTCCCAACTCGTCGTAAGCTTCGTTAGCATGTTCAGAGAGTGCTTTTTCCATCTTACCGATAGCTTCATAATCTGCAATACTAATCGGCTGATTTCTATCTGAATGTTCCATCCAGTATTCCCATGTTCTCATTAAAGCATGCTGCAGAATAGGCAACTGATCAGGATTATCACCAACTTCATTTAACAATTGTTGAACGAGTTGGGTTTCTATATTTGCGCCTCCGACAGCAACAGGACCTTCAATTGCACTTTTAAAGTCATCACGAGTCATTTGCGGAACTAAATAGTTTGAATCATTAATTAGTTCAGTAAGCTCGTGAAACTGTGAGCACTCACCAATAAAATCAGAACGCATTGTTATTACTACATATACCGGAATTTCCGGACTGTGATTAGCATTTACCAATAATTTAACAAATGCTTCGGACTCGTTGTATGTTGATTGGTCTTTTCGACTACTTTTATATCTGAATAACTCCTCGAACTGGTCAATGATGATTAAAATATTTTCATTTTCAAAATCAAAGGATTGACTGAGAATCTCAACTAAACCATTCGAACTACTTCTTAATATGGATGCGTTTAATTTTTGTTTAATTAATTTATCATCTTCAATGTTTTCATTTTCTGTTTTATTCAAAATGGCTTCAGCAAGATTTTCAATAGGAGCATTTCCCGGACGTGTAGCTATAATATTCCATTTCGATTTTGCTTCACCAATAAAACCTCCATACAATGTAGGAACAAGTCCACAATAAATTAAAGAAGACTTACCACTCCCGGAAGCACCAATAACTGCTACAAATTTTTCATCTGAAAGTTTTTTCAAGATTTCTTCACTCTGACCTTCGCGACCGAAAAACAAATGACTTTCTTCAATCTTAAAAGGTCGAAGCCCCGGGAAAGGATTGAAAATATTAGTATTGCTATGTGTATTGTTTTCAGGTATCATGTTCTATTTATTTTTTCGATGAAAGGACTTAATCTCTTTGCAATATCTTTTTCACTAGTATTAATAAACTCTAAATCATTAATTTGCAAATTTGTTTGTGGAAAAATACTTGAATTTAACAAAATTGATTTTGCCAAAAAATTATTTCTTCTGCCAAATCCGGGAGATTTTAAAATATCGCTTAACTTACTATTTAGCCATTGAATATTGTCAGTAGAATAATCAATTAATAAAGCATCGCATTTGATAAGATTTCGATAATGTTCCTGTATTAAATCTATTTTATTTGTCTTATCTGTTGTCTGTAAAATAGTGAGTTTGTTTTTTGTAAGTTCCTGTTTAATTAAATTTAAATTTTTCTCATTCGAATTATTTGAGATTAAATACACGGATCTGGAAACAATTTCGTTTTCTTTTGATTTTACTTGTGGCTTTAATTCTATAATCTCTTTTGCCTTCTCTCTAATGATTGTTTTAAAAACCTCAATTGGAGTTTGAATTATTTCTGTACTTTTAAGTAACTCAATATTTCTCTTAAAACTTTCTATATATAATCTTTGTTTTTCTGATTTTGGTTTAATATCCGGTGGAATCCATACCAAACGTTTTATTGCTACATTCTTTGCCTTTAATTCTGAAGCTACTTCGTGGTATATATCATTTTGCAATTCAATACTGGAAATATCAATATTATTTAAAAGAGGGGCATAAAAATTACCAATAAGGTGAATAGAAAGAATAGATTGCATAAGATTATCATGTACAAATTCACTAAAGCTCATCATATCTTTAGGGAAATTACCTTTGGGAAGAATTTCAAAACCCAAATGTTCCAGTTCTCTTATAATGGTTTCTCTATTAAAATTCTGATCGTTACTTGTTTCTGCCAGATAGATTCTCCCTTTTGACTTCTTTGTTAGTTTTTCACTAGAAGCTAATTCCTTCCTTATCTCATAAGCAATATCCAAAAACTTAAGCCATATTTCATTTTTCAATTCATTGATTTGGTCCGACAAGTTTATTGGTTTACCCATTGATTCGTCAAACAAATTATATTTTGAAGTTTGTTTAAAAGATTCTTCTTTTATTTCTGGATGACATGATACATTGATAATTTTCTTAGTTTTCAAGTTGTCAGTATCTAAAAGACCAGAATCGGTATAATTAGTATTTAATAATAACTGAATTATTATTTTGGTATTTTCATTAATGTCCTTCAAATCAACATTAAACTCATCTGAAGTAAAATTAGATATGCTGATTCCTTTTTTTGTTATTTGACGGAGACTTATCTCTAAGATAGACTTAAAGGCATTAATCCAACTAATTTCCTTTTCGTTTAATTTCGCTTTTTCAAACGGAACGTAAATCAGAATATCAGAATTCATATTTGACATATTTATTCTATTTTAACACCAATTACTATTATATCGTCAACTTGTTCTTCTTTACCTCTCCATTCATCCAAATGTTCTTCAAGTATTCTTTCCTGTTCTTCAATTGGATTTTGATGAATTTCGAGCAATAATTCTCTAAATTTTTTAACCATAAACTTACGTCCATCACCTCCTCCAAACTGATCAGGATAACCATCTGAGAATGTATATAATACATCTCCTTTTTGAATATCTATTTCGTGGTTTGTAAATTTGGGTAGTTCATCATCAAAATTACCACCAATGGCCATTTTGTCTCCTTTAATCTGTATTAGCTCATTATTTCTAATTAAACATAGTGGGTTATTTGCACCGGCAAATTGTAATTTCATGTTCTTATAGTCGATAATACATAAAGCCAAATCCATTCCATCTTTAACACCGCTTAAACCTACTTTTTCATTTCCTTTTTCTCTTAGTGTTTCAACAACGCCTTCGTTTAAACTGTCGAGAATTTCACTCGCCTGACGGGCTTTTTTAACATCAATAGCATAATTTAACTGGTTGTTTCCTACGATTGACATAAATGCACCAGGAACTCCATGCCCCGTACAATCAACTGCAGCATAAATTACCAGATTATTTTTCTTAGCCATCCAGTAAAAATCACCACTTACAAT
>DMBU01000009.1 GCA_003446015.1 Bacteroidales bacterium
TTTCATCGTCCAGACGAACATCTACAGCAATTTGCTCATCTTCGGTTTTAAAGATGATAAACTCGGAAATTTCTTTTGGGTCTTGTGCTTTACTCATGGCGCTACTAACTTATCTTTTTACCCCATTGGCTTGACCATACTTTCTATAAACGCAATCTCTTCTTCACTCAAATTGTACTTTTTGTATAACAGCTGGTCTATTTCAGGAATGGATTGGCTCCAATTGATGTCGGAGTTAGCGGTGAAGTCTTGAAGGGGAACGAATTTGAAAGTTTTTGAAGTTGCATCTTGGCTAGCCTTAGCCATACTATGCATAAATCTTAAAAACTTTGTTTTTAGATATTTGCTCAAATTTTTCGCTGATTCTTTATCTAGCTTTAAATCTACTCCGATTACCAAGTACGATTCTGTACAAATAGTACCTGGCTCTCCAATAAAAGAGTTTAAATTATCATCATTTAACTCGGTGCCGATATTGTTTGCCCTTGGTGTAAATACTTTAAATTTATCAATCCAAGTTTTTCTGACGCTTACTTCGCTTCGTTCAACATAACCAATTGACTTTCCTTTTCCGTAACAAATAACCGGAGAATTTAAGCCATCAGGGTTACTTCTGAATTTTTCGTCATTCGTAAAATACCCTCTAAAACCAAAAGGTCTAAGTGGTGATATGAATTCTGCAATCGACTGAAATTTCCCTTCAGAATTTATTTTATCAATAATCTCAACAGCTTCATTATGGCGAACAAATGTGGACGACTTATCTGTTTTTAGCGAACGTAAGACAGAAACAGTATCTTCCGACTCTCGATGCGTATAGACTTTTGTTAAGTTTATGTCATTATCGTAATTAGAATCCCATAAAAAGTAGCATAAACCGCCTCGGATATTGGTTTTAGGAAAAACTTGTTCGGGGTTTAAAAAATCATGTAAGAGAGCAATTCTTTTATCATTCAACATTGAATCTCTAAAGTCGTCTAAACCTCTTCCTCCAGAATACCACCTAGAAGGCATAATCATAGAAATATATTCAGGTTCAATTTTCTTGGCAATATCTACAAACTCGTTGTAAATCGGTTTTGCACTTGCTTGTGCACCACCGTCCATTTCCATATAAGGCGGATTGCCTACGATTGCGTTAAATTTCATATCGTTGTTGTTATTTGCTTTCCAATAAGACTGTCCTTTTTTGATTTTGGCAATAAACTTTTCGGGGCGTTGGGTTATTTGACGCACCATATCCTCAAAGAAGTGGGTGTTTACACTTGCTGTTCTAAAGCCGACCAGTGTACGTTTGGTTATACTTTTTGCCATAGGCGTTTTGCACAGCACAAACACATTTTCTGCCACGGTTTTATCCCATAATTCTTGTTGTTGCTCAATAGTGAGCGTGTTGGGCTCTTTGTCAGGATAGGTTTCTTTTATTCGATTTCGAAAAATGGAATACGCTACATACAAGGGGTACAGACCTGATTTAGAATTAATTTCTAAAATACGAGCGTCCGTTGCAAAAACATCTTCGGTTACCTGACCTTGTGAGATATAAGCTGTATGTGCGATTGTTTTTTCGCGGGTTTCATCCAAAAAAACATAACCGCCCAAACAGTCACCCAAGTGCATGTTCACTACACGCCAAGGGGTCAACACGGTTTCTTTATCGGGATTTTTAAAGGTGCCAAAAATGTGGGTTATACGTTCAATGCGCTCTTCAATGGTTAAGTGATCGGTAGCACGTGCTAGGGCTCTGATGCGTTTGCCTGCTGCCCTGAAAACATCCGGTTCGTAATACTTTTTGAACTTCCTAAATGTGGCTTTATCTACGCCTTTGGGCATAAATTCCTCCCAAGATTGGTTGTCCACCAAATCCGTAAAGTTGTCAATAGATATTTCGGTTTCTTCATTTTTTACATCAGCTCCGTAAATCAACAAAGGCATACGAATAGAAATGCCACGTAGAATAGAAACTGCGGTATCGCGCATTTTTTTCTGCTCTTTGTAGCGTTCTAAAAGCTCTTTGTCTTCGGGACTGAGTTCTTTTTTCTTCTTCTTTTGGGCTTGTTCTATCTGCTCGTAATCTTCTTCTGTAAAACCTTGCTTGTTTACTTCTATGTCTTTGCTTTTGGGCATGGCTTTGGTGCTTCCAATCACTTTTTTAAGCCCATTGAATTCTTCCACTTCCACATCATCCAATTGCATCAATTGGTCTCTGTTGTAGAGATGTGTATCCTCAAACCCATTGTTTACTACCCGTTCGATATAGACTTTTTTGAGTTGTTCGAGCATGCCGTTTACGTCATAGTCAGTCATGCGAGAACCATCAAAAGCGATAATGGGGCAGAAGTTCAAGAACTCACCCATAATCTTGCGGTCTTCGCCTGTGGTCTTTCCTGCCTTAGCTGAAACCTTAGCTGTTTCGGCAATAACTTTCAGCGTTCGGTCAGGAGCAAAGTCAAAAACAAAGCACTCTTCTTTAACTTTACCGTTGATAGTAGCAGGCGTTTGTACTCTAAAAATGGTTTGCATATAAGCAGAAGCCGAAGTGTTGTATGAGCCTGAAAGCATAAAAACAGCCGTCCAAGCTTTTACAGAAACACCCGTGGTTAAACGTCCGCAAGAAAGCGTAATGGTGTAGGTTTCATGCTGATTGTCACCAATGGCTTTTTCAACTTTTTTAAGTGCTTCTTCATTGGCTTCTTCTTCATCACCGTCACCCGCCACATTCACAATGTCAAATCGACCAAAAACAGGGTGTGTTTTTAGCATGGCACTCAATGCTTTGGCTTCCTTTACACCTGGAACCATCCAAAGCGAATGCCTGAAATTATCGCGATATTCTTCCGTGGAATAGGGGTAATTACTTTCAGAATCAGATTTACAAATGAGGTTTAAAAATGAAAACACGTCTTTCTCATGTAGAAAACTTCCTGTTTCATTCACTCTAAAAAACTCACGGAAATTAAACGCTACTTCTTCGTCAATATAGCCGTGTAAGAGTTTCCCAAGGTCGTAGGTAAAAATATTCAATTTTGGAAGTGAAGCGTAGGGATTTGGGTCGCCAAAGTGAATTTTATCCCAATCCGCTTTAGCTTTTTGTTCCATCACATAATCCCAAGTATAGATTTCTTCTTCTTGGTAATTGTCGAGCAAGTTGAAAGGTGTGCCTGAAAGGTGCAGCACCTTTGTATTCTCTTCTTTAAGCTCTCTAAGCACATTTGTCCCAAGTTCAGTTTGTGTGCCTTCATGTGCTTCATCTACAATGACGAAATCCCAAGTTGTTCCAAATATTTCATCATTTTTATTGAAGTTACCACCTACCAATTCTGAACCTCTAAGGTCTTGCATGGATGCAAAATAGATATACTTGGAATTTCCTTTTTTACATTCTTTTTCTAATGTGGTAAACTGATTTCCTTGGTTTTTTGAACCATACGAATACCGTGGAGCATCATAGAATATTTTTCCAAAGTCTTCAAACCAACCCTTATCCACCACAGGGCGGTGTGTTAGAATAAGTGTTCTGGTGAATTCGTGTTCTTTTACAACTTGGAGAGCTGAAAGGGTTTTTCCAAAACGCATTTTTGCAAACCACAGCATTTCGTTGCTTTTTTTGAATTGCTTGGTGGTTTTTTCAATCGCTTCTTTTTGTTCAGGTCTGAATACAATTGGGTTTCGGGTTTTTGAAACTTCACTGGCATGAATTGAATCTTTGCCTTCTTTTACTGCGGTGATTGCTTTTTTGATGGTTTCAAGGTCAGTTATAAACCATTCATTGGCTTTGTTTTTGGAATCAAATATTTTCTTCTTTACACCTGAACGAGTAAGCACATTATGAACTTCATGGTCTGAAAAAGCCTTTAGTCCATTTTTATCATTGAAAATTGTAAGTTCTGTGTAAAGTAAATCATAAGCGATTCCCGCAGTCTGGGTGTATTGGTCTATGCGTTTTTTGGCTGCTTTATTAAGTGCTTTGCTGTTCGGTTCAAGTCCCCAAATATTCTCATTATCTGAAGTTGCTTCTCCAATTTTCAAACAACCTCTATGGGCATCATCATTGATGCGAAAAACATAGATTAACTTTAGTTTTAATGATGATGTAAATTTCATTTTCCGCGATTATTTAAGAGGTCAATGAACCTGATTTTAATTCCTGTCTTTCCTGTTTTGGAGTCTTTGTTTGACCAATCTTTGATTAAAGCATATGTACCGTTATGTTTGCGGATATTGCCTTTTTCGCAACCATCGCAAAAAGTATGTTTGGTCTCGGTTTCTCCAAAAAGATTTACGGTTGTTTCGGTTTTATGACCACAGCTATTGGGAATTACACCCTTCAGTCCATCCATTTGCCACACATTCCAAGAAATTATGTAGGCTACATATTGAATTGATTTGAGCAGTGGCTCTTTGTCGAAATTTACAGTATAGTTTTCAATGAATGTGGCAAGCATAGCTTCTCTTGCGAGTAGCAAGCTATCGCCTTGCCATTCGAAAGCATACGTGTTTTTATAAGCCGTTTGAGCTGCTTTTAGCCATTCGCCCGTAGAATCGACATTTTCGTTTATTACTCTCAGTTTACGGTCTAAAATGCCAATTCTATTTTGAATTGGAATGAATTCTCCTGTCGTACTATCATATCGGCTAGTAATGTAAGGGGCCTCTCCGCAAGCTATTTCAAGTCTAGTATCTCTCACATAACCTCCCCATGTTTTACCTTTAGGAAAGCATATTTTGTCCGTGTTTACTTCCCAACCTTTGGTTCCGTCAAACAGGGCTTTCTCGTGATTAAAAACGCCCTCCTTTCCAAACCATGCATTGTCGATTAGGTTGTTTTGGGCATTGCAAATCCATGAAGGGGTAAACACTTCAGCCATTTCCTTGGATCTGGATTGTTGCAAAACCTTATCTTTATGAACTCGCGGCATTATAATATTGCCTTTTTCTCCCGTAATTAATTCTGGTAAGATATAAGCATTAGAATTGTATTGCGTTCCTAAATGTTCATAGTTGTTTGTTGCCCAAAATATATTTTTTTGAGTCGTGTGGTCACGAAGCAATATTTCGAGTACGTCAGGGTACTGAGCAACTAATTCATTTTCTAATATGTTGATTCCTGTTCGCACTCGCTTAATTTTCTTTATTGGACTTCAAAAGTTCCTTTACATCAATTTCAAGAATATTCGCTATTTCAAAAAGGATTTCCAATCTTGGTTGTTGTCTGTTTTGGACATAGCCGTTAACCATGTTGTAACTCTTTCCAAGCTTATCAGCTAACCAAGTTTGTTTAATTCCTTTCTCTTCTAGCACTTCCTTTATTCGGTTCATGTCCGTATAAATTTAAGTCGCTAAAATAGCCCAAATTTTCCATTTATCTCATTTTTCAATATACTTTTCGTTCGTTTACTTGTTAGTCTGTCCGAGCGTGGGCAAAAAAATAGGCTCTTTTGGTTTTTTGCGTTTGGCTTGTAGGTCGGCAAAAACCAAATGTGCCTATTTGCGCGTTGGCTTTTTCAGCATGTTGCACAACGGATGACGCTATGGCAAGTGCGGGAATAAATTGTTGCTCAACTGTCTGCCA
>DMBU01000069.1 GCA_003446015.1 Bacteroidales bacterium
TGCTTAGCTTGACGGCTATGGCGGAAAGCAGGGGCGTAAGACGCTAAGAAAAAGTTATATCAATCATCTCTTAGCGACTTAGCGGCTCTGCGAGAGCTTTTTTTGTACACCCTCCGTATTAAATTATTTATTTTCGATTAAAAGAATCCGAATTTAAATGTTGCATTGATTGTTAAATCTGAAAGGTCTTCGTCCTGAAGATAAACCAAATCGGTTTGAGAAACTAATCGATATGAAGCACCTAAATCAATTCTAAAAAACTTAAATAAGTTAAGTTCAATATTTATCCCTGGTTCAACAACTAAGGCAGCTGAATTTTCAATTTCGTCATAAGTACTGTTAAAATAATCTCCATCGTCCTCATAAACATAAATTCCGGCAACACCTACAACAACAGGAATAGAAAAATGGATTTTTTTATCGCTGAATAAAGTATATTCCAAAGCTAATCCACCGTATCCCATTCCAATTCTTGCTGATTCAGGAGTACCAGTACGATTAATATCAAAATTACTGTTATTGGTTAATCCATATCCTGCAACTCCAAGAGTAAATTTATTGTTAAAA
This sequence comes from Bacteroidales bacterium, assembly GCA_003446015.1. GTDB lineage: Bacteria > Bacteroidota > Bacteroidia > Bacteroidales > UBA12077 > UBA12077. The sequence continues at coordinate 568 of DMBU01000069.1, forward strand.
GTCATTCCTAATTTTGCTCCTAATAACAATGATGCATCTTCATGAACATAGCCCATTTTTAATTCAGGAGCTATATATCCTCCTGTAACTTTTAAATTTTCCTTAGTAAAAATTGTTTGCATATCGCTTTTTGATTCTTCTTTTATCACTTTTTCTTCTTGTGCAAAAGACACCTGAACCATTAAGGCTAATACTAATACAGTAATCATCTTTTTCATAACCCTAAATTTTAATTAGTAATTGTTTTGTTAGTTAATAAATATACAATAAAATTTTCATACGGATCGATTTACATAAACTATGCCAAATTAATAATATTTTAACGCATATCCTGCTTGCATAAATTTACTAACTTCTGTAACAAAACTCAAGATCAAATCACTCGAATTTAATTTTTCTTCAGAAATTATTTTATCAATTGATATAAACGCCATGGGCGGTCCTGCATAACCCATAGAAGCCATTTTAGTATATAAGGTATTTCTATCAATCCCCAGAGTTTTGCACTCATCCATGATTAATTCAGAAATATGCTTTGATGGAAAATTTACCTGGAAATATTTTAATTCTTTTAAATCAATAGGATATTTATCCAGCATTCTTTTTAATCCTTTCAAAAATACACTTCCATCTTCATCATGAAAATGAGTTCTCAACTGATCGTTAAACATCTGGCTTAAATGATGATAACCCAATTCAAATTCTTCTTTTGGATTCATCCAATATGCAGGACGTTTATTTAACATGGCTGATGGTTTTTTGCCACCAATCGATTCCATGTAAGTATGTTCAACAAATAGCCCTTTCTTTTTTTCATCAGAAGCTTGTAAAACCAAAGCCCCTGCACCATCACTTAAAAAATAACGAAGAAAAAGTTCTTCTTTTTTAACTAATGGCTGATTGTAATATTCAGCTCTTAGTTCAGACGATGACATACTTGAAGAAATAACCAATGCATTTTTGTAACGGCCTGATTTTATAAAATCGCTTGCCACTAACAATGCTTTGTATGCAGAAGTACAATTCGCATGGATAGACATCTCACCGCATTGTTCAATTCCAAGTGCATCCTGAATTCGAACTGAAGCCGTTGGCATTTGGTCCTGATGTGCACTTCCATAAACAATTAAATCAATGTCAGTTGCTTTTAGCCCGGCTTTTTCGAGTGCTTTTTGTGCTGCTTTAACCGACATGCTAATATTATCATCGGTAAATTCACGTGTTACGGGATCAATGGCATAGTGATAATACTCTACTTCAAGCATCTCGTCCATTAAACCTTTCATTCGCTGAAGCCACTTTTTCAATTTAGCAGGAGCTTCTGTTAATTCTCCCAGAAAATAATCAACTTCATTTATATTTATGGGATTACCTGGCAGAAATGATCCAGAGCCCGTTAGTTTTACAAATATTTCTGGGGTTATTTTTTGAGTCATTTTAAATCAATTTTAATTCTTTTGAAAAATTCAGGCTTAGTTTTGTGGCTATCCTCTTTGCGTTTTCTAAAACTTGTTTGGTTGGTACGATTTTCTGAATCAGGTTCCATTCTAAAGCTTCATAAGCTGAAAATGTTCTTCCTGTAAGTATCAATTCCATTGCCAGTGCTTTACTAATCCGGTTTGGTAAAACAAAAGTTCCTGTACATCCGGGCATTAATCCAAATGTAGTTTCAGGTAATCCTAAAACTGCTTTCTCTCCACAAACAATATAATCGGTGCACATGGCAAGCTCAAATGCTGAGCCAAGGCAAACTCCTCGAACTGCTGCTATAACAGGAATTTCTAAATCTTTTAGCGAATAAAATATCTGGCTATTATTATTCAATAACTCACTCACCTTCTTGATATCACCTGTGTGTCCATAGCTTCTCGAAATAATTCCTAATAAATCATCCAAAACAGCACCAGAAGAAAAATGTCTTCCATGTCCGTAAATAATAACAGCCTTAACATCAGCTTTTTCAACGACTTCAGTTCTCCACCAGTAAAATTCTTCGAAAAATACCGAATCCATAGGATTTGATGGAGGATTACTTAACTCCAAAAAACCAATCTGATCTTCGATATGCCATTTTAAAATTTTAAACATCTTATTCCAATATCACTAAGGTTGAAATGTAATTTTTTGAATGTGAAATAGATACATGCACATTACTTATTCCATTCTCTTTTAATTTATCTTTAACTTCTCCTTTGAATATTAAAATTGGTTTTCCACTCTCCTCATTTTCAATTTCAATATCATTAAACTCTTTAGTTAATTTTAAGAACTCTAATATCGATAGTTTAATTAAATATCTTGCTCCTAAACTTTTAATTGTATTTTTATGTTCAACTGATTTTAGCTCTTTTTCAATAAAATAATAATCGTCAGTTTGTTTAAATAGTATTTCCTCAATTTCCTCAATGGATTTAGTTTTAACAATTTCTCTAATCATTTTCTTCTGTCTGATGATATTTTATGTTTGCAGCTAACTTGCAGAACAATTCTGTTTCCTTTTTCAAGGCATCTTCCCTATTTAGTTTTTTTGCATTATGAATTGCCTGCATGGTATATCTTATCACTTCCACTGATCTGTCTGAAGTAAAACTTTTCAATTTTTGTAAAGCAAAATCAAAGGAATCTTTTACATCTGAAATATGATCGACAAAACCCAGCTCTTTAGCAAAACTGGCATTAATCATATCAGCATTTAAAATAATTTCATAGGCCTTGTTACCAATCAATTGAGTTAGTCTATAGCTACCACCTAAACCAGGAATTACACCATGATTCGTTTCAGGAAATGCAAATAAAGCTTTCTCAGAGGCAATTCTCATGTGGCAAGCCAAGGCTATTTCCAAACCTCCACCAAAACAAACACCGTTAATGGCTGCTATTACAGGAATATCAAGATCTTCAATAAAATCCAAAATATCTTTTCCTTTACTCAGTTTGCTTTCTAAAAGATATTCATCCTTTGCAAGTTCTTTAAGGTTTTCAAGATTTGCACCTGCAGAAAAGTTGCGTCCAATTCCCCGTACAATTATTCCTTTAAGATCTTTTTCCGATGTCCATTTCTGTAATTGTTCCAGATTTAGAAAATCAGGAGTATTTAAATAGTTTTCTTTCCCGTTTGAGATGGATAAAATTCCAAATTCATTTTGCCTTTCCCAACTTGTTATATTTGATTTATTCATTTACTCTTATTTTACAATAGATAATAATTCAGCAGGGATGTCCTGAGGGATTCGGTCTTTATCGATTAACAAGGTTTTTACCTCGGCTTTTGCAGCCTTAATATTATCGGTTAAATTCAAAACATCGTGAATAAAAACCAGGTAAGGTGCTTCAAATTTAATTTTTGTTATAATCTCAATCTCATCAAATAATTTAAGCTCGCGCATGTATCTGATATTTGTTTCGGTAACAACCAATAACAAATTCTTATCTAAAAAAGATTTTAACAGACCGGCATTTTTAAGTATTTCCCATCTGGCTTGCTCGGTATAGCTTATATATACAGCGTTATTTACATGTCCATACGAATCTAGTTCGTAGCCGCGTACTTCTGTTTTATAACTATGCTTCATTTGCCCTTTCGAATTGAAAGGTAAAAATAATCAGAAAAAAGGAGTTTTTAGGAATTTTCATCAATTCACAGACCGTTTTTATCTAAAAAAGTTTTCTATTTTTATAAATTCAATTTTGAAATTAAATCATGCAAGACAAAATAAGAATACCCAAATACCCTCCGGCAAAAATCTTAAAAATTTTTGAGAACTTTCGATATTTCCTGGTTCGACTATCGCGAAAATTAACTCCTGCCAATGTTGCTATCATAGAAATGGTTCAGGGATTTTATGTTACCCGGGCAATTGGTGTTGCTGCAGAATTAAATTTGGCTGAACATTTAAAAGAATATGAAAAACCTATCTCTGAATTAGCTTTATTAAGCAATTCGCACGAAGAATCGTTGTATCGCTTAATGCGGATGCTGGCAAGCCAGGGCATTTTTATTGAAAAAAGGAATAAAATGTTTGCTAATAATCGTTTATCGAACACCCTGCTTAACAGGAAAGACTCAATGCGCCATATGGTCATTCATCAGGTGAATGGAATTAACTGGAAAATGTTCGAGGAGTTGAATCATGTTGTTAAAACAGGTGAAAATGCAGCTCAGAAAATCCTTGGAATGGATGTCTTTAAATATCTTGAAAAGAAACCTGACAAAAACGAAATCTATAATCAAGCCATGACAAACTCATCGCTTATGTTGAGTTATGCAATTCTTTCTGAATATAATTTTAGCAGAGCAAATACAATAATCGATATAGGAGGTGGTCAGGGGATATTGCTTTCGATGATTTTAAATAAATACAAAAAAATTAAGGGAATTGTTTTTGATTTACCACATGTGATTGAAGGAGCTCAAGCAATTGCAGAACAATATGGTGTAAGCGATCGACTGGAAACCATTTCAGGAAACTTTTTTGAAAATGTACCTCAAGGTGGAGATATGTATTTTTTGAAAAGCATTGTTCACAATCTTTCTGATGATCAATGTATTGAAATCCTTAAAAAAATTAAAGCAGTATTACCAGAAAATGGTAAAATTTTAATTTTTGAACCCATTATTGAAAATGATAACACATATTCTTTTGCCAAACTTTACGATATTCAAATGCTGGTTGGTCGAAACGGCGGAAAAGAGCGCACGAAGGAAGAATTTAAAATGATCATTGAGCAATCAGGATTAAAACTTAATAAAATTATTAAAACTGCCGCTCCTTTTTGTATTCTGGAATTAAAAAACTAAGTAACTTTAGAATAAAAACATGAAAAAGCAACCTAATGATTCAATTTTAAATAACATGAGCAAAGATCCGGGAAACTGGAAAGGTCCATTTTATTTTAACAGAAAAGATCCTCGGCTTACTGTTCCAAAGCAAAATCCATATCTGGGATTTACCTTCAATTTTGCCAGTCCGTTTGCATACATAACAATCATCTTACTCATTTTTATATTGATCGGATTTGCATTGTTTAATTAGAAATATTCTTTGATAATACTTCTATAAAGTTTTTAATTTACACTTTTTATTGATTAAGTGATTATTTTTCAATATCTTGCTTTCGAACGTATATTTATATGCCAACCTTAACTCCTATTTTATTGGTAGCTTGTTTATTATTCTTGTAGGTTTTATAAGAGCTAATACATGGGTATAAATTCCAAATTTAAGTTATGACAAGCGAATCTGTTGATGATCTTAAAAAAAGAATTGAATTTCTTGAGGATAAGATTGTGAAAAATTCTACCAAAATTGAAGAAGAATACAATTTAATTGAATTATTAATTACCTCAACTGATGTTTTTTATAGTCGTAATCTTAAAAATAATAAATACGACTATATGAGTAAATCCATAATTGATGTTTTGGGTTATCCTTCCGAAGATTTCGTAAACTTTCCAATTGAATTTGTAATAGATTTAATCTTTCCTGAAGACAAACAAAAAATATGTAAATTCTTTACAGAATTTCTTAATTATAATGCCAAAAAAGTAAAGAAATATAGTATTGAGTATAGAATAAAGCATAAAAATGGAAATTATGTCTGGGTATCTGAAAATATTTCAATGATAAGGGATATTAAGAATAAACCATCCCACATGGTAGGGAACTTAAGAGATATTACAACAAGAAAAAAAACAGAGCAGGAAATTTTAAACAATCAAGCTTTACTCAATTCAATTATTGAAAATACATCCGGAAGCTTATGGTCTATTGACAATAACTACAATTTTATTCAGGGTAATTCTGTTTTTAAAAAAGAAATAAAAAAAGCTTTCAATAAGGTATACGAAGAAGGTGTTAGCATTTTGTCAGATATTTTAAGAAAAGACTATAAAGAATGGAAAGGTTATTATGACAGAGCGCTTCAGGGTGAAACATTTACGATTGAACTTAAAAGAAAAGTTGGAAAACCTGACTCATGGTTCGAGTACCATTTCACTCCAATAATTTCAAAAGATAACAATATCATTGGTGCAACTGTAATTTCTTATGATATAACAGACCGTAAAAAACAAGAAGTAATTCTGCAGGAAAGCGAGGAAAAATTTAAACAATATACCCAGAACTCGCCTGTTGGAATCTATACAACCGATTTAAATGGTGATTATACCTATGCAAATGAAATGTGGCTCGAAATGGCAGGAATGAGGCTTCATGAAGCTCTAGGTAAAGGATGGATAAATGCTTTACATGCTGAAGATAAAAAAACTATTTCTGATAAGTGGTACAAGTCGGTGAAATCTAAAGGTAAATGGGGATATGAGTATCGCTTTAAGAATAAAAAAGATAAAGAGACCTGGGTGTACGGTATGGCTGTAGAATTATATGATCAAAACGGGAAAGTTTCGGGATACCTAGGTACGAATATAAATATTAATCAAATAAAAAAAGCAGAACAGCTGCTTCAATTCAATAAACAAAAACTAGAAGAGCTGAATGCCACAAAAGACAAACTCTTTTCAATAATTGCCCACGATTTAAAAAGTCCATTTAGTACAGTTATTGGATTTAGTGAACTTTTGATAAAACATACTCAAAATAAACAGTACGATAAAGTTGAACGGTTCAGCCAGATTATTTTGCAAGAGTCTAAAAACTCCATGGAATTACTATCAAATCTACTTGAATGGTCGAGATCACAAACCGATACTTTACATTTTGAACCATCCGAATTTAATATTTGCGATTTAATACAGGAAGTGATTGATTTATTTCAAGTTACTGCAACCCAAAAACAGATAACTATAACTGTTAGTAAAAAAGATCAGATTAAGTATTTTGCCGACAAGAATATGATTTATACAGTTTTAAGAAATTTAATTTCCAATGCTATAAAGTTTACGAATTCCGGAGGTGAAATTTTAATTAAAACTATTCAGGATAAAGATGCCAATATCATTTGCGTAAGTGACTCAGGAGTTGGAATTAGTCAGGAAAATATTAAAAAGTTATTTAAGTTAAAAGAAACTCATTCTACTAAGGGAACCAACGATGAAAAAGGAAGCGGATTAGGATTAATTCTTTGTAAAGATTTTATTGAAAAACATGAAGGTAAAATATGGGTTGAAAGTAAGGAAGGAAAAGGATCTTCATTTTATTTTTCAATACCTGGAAAGTAAATAAAAAAGAAACCCTGACTTTGATAATCAGGGTTTAAACTTTTAGATAGTTTTTGTATACACTTCAAATTCCGGAGCTTGCTGCATATGACGTTTTACTGCACATAAATTTGCAGAGTTAATAACAGCATCTTTATACTTTTCAGGAAAATCAGCGGGGACCTGAATCTCTAAATCTATTTTATCAATTAATCTAGTACCCGGATTAAAATTCATTCGTTGAATTATTTTAATATTCTCTGAAGAAATACCTCGTTGATCGCAAAATCCTTTAACGTAAATTCCTGCACATGTTCCAATTGATGCTAAAAATAAATCGAAAGGTGCAGGAGCACTTCCTTCGCCTCCTCCTTGAATGGGTTGATCTGTTTTTATAATATTACCATTAAAACTGGCATTAACTTTTTTGTTTCCATCGAAAAAAATTTGCATTTCCATAATAAATCAATTTTAAAATTTAGTTATTTATATATATAGAACCATTCCATTCAAAATGTTTGCCAAATTAAAATAAATACCTTTTTGTGTCAACTTGTCGCTTTAGATAAATAATTCTTTAAATGGAATGTCATAAATTCATTATTATATTCTCCTTTTTAAATTTAAAATACAATTCACATAAATTCTAATAAGTATTCTATTAATTCTAACAGGATTCAGTTACTTTTACCCCCTATTAATTTTCTCTTAACATAAACCCTTTCAAATGAATATTATTTTAGCTTTTATTTTTATTGTTTTTGTTTTTGTACTTGGATTATTTCCCTTTTTTCTTCTGTATCAATTATCAAATTTATTATATCTTTTTCTATATCCAATATTCGGGTATAGAAAAAAAGTTATCGTTCAAAATCTTAAAGACTGTTTCCCTGAAAAAAGTGATATTGAAATAAAAAAACTCCTTCCTCCTATTTATAAAAACCTAACCGACAATATTGTAGAAGGTATAAAAGCTTTTACAATGACACGTAAACAAATAGTCAAACGGCATATAATTTTAAATCCTGAAATTATTGAACCTTATTTTAATTCGGGGAAAAGTATTATTGCTGTAACCGGTCATTATGGTAACTGGGAATGGGGAAGTTTATCAGCAACTTTACAAACAGATTATACAATAGTTGGCTTATACAAAACTTTAAGCAATAAATGGATCGATTCATTTATGCGTTGGAGCCGATCAAGATATGGAACAATTCTGGCACCCATAAATAAGACCGCTTTAATTTTTAAAAACCTGAAAGATACACCATCTGTTTTTTTAATGGCCGCAGACCAAAGTCCAAGCAGATCGCAAAAAGAAAGCGCGTTTTGGATAAATTTTCTTGGAAGAGATACCGCATTTCTACACGGTCCTGAAAAATATGCCCGGGCTAACAATTATCCTGTTGTTTACATTGATGTACAAAGAAAGAAGCGAGGTTATTATACCATAGAATTATCTATATTAACAGATAAGCCAACTGAATTAGAAGAAGGTAAAATCACTACTTTATTTGCTAATAAGTTAGAATCGGTAATAAACAAAGAACCCGCTAACTGGTTATGGTCTCATCGTCGTTGGAAACTAAGCCGATAAATACATTTCCTCAACCAAAGTATTGTATTTATGTTCAACAACTTTACGTCTAACCTTAAGCGAATTTGTCATTGTTTTATTCTCTATGCTAAATGGTTCTGTTAACAAGGAGAATTTTATAATCTTTTCATAAGGTGCAAGTTCCATTTGGCAAAGATCTATTCTCTCTTGTATAAATTGTTTAACCTCATCATTGGAAATGATCAATTCTTTGTTTTCCGGATCAATTCCTAGTTTAATAGCAAGTTCTTTTAAATTTGCAAACGAAGGCACAATTAGGGCAATAATATATTTTCTGTTATCACCTATAACAACCAATTGTTCAATAAATTTATCCTGACCTAATAATAGTTCAATCTTTTGTGGGGAGATGTATTTTCCTCCGGAAGTTTTTATTAAATCTTTTATTCGCTCAGTCATAGCCAGATATTCATTGTCAACCACAAAACCCTCATCACCTGAATAATACCAACCATCCTTAAGCACTGATTCAGTCTCGTTTGGTTTATTAAAGTATCCTTTAAAAATTGTTTTCCCCTTAATTAAAATTTCATTCTGATCACCAATCTCAATAAACACTTCGGGCATTATGCTGCCGCAATAATCGAAATTATATGTATCGGATTTAAAACAAGATACTGTAGCTGTAGTTTCGGTTGCACCATATCCATAATTTATGAATGTACCCGTTGCATGAAAAAACTTCAGTAAGGTTGAGCTTATTGCAGCTCCTGCACATGGCATAAGTTTTATCCTGCCTCCAAAAATTAATCTTAATTTACCTAGAACTAATTTATCTGCTATTGATCTTTTAAATTCAAGTAAAAAAGGTCGCTTTTTCGAATCTTTTAAATATTCAATATATTGATGTCCGATATTAATTGACCAATTAAAGATTTTCTTTTTAAATTCAGGCCACTTTTCAAATTCTTGTAAAATTCCTTCGTAAGTTTTTTCAAAAAAANNCCTAACATCACTCCTTTTGGCTCTCCTGTTGTACCTGAGGTATAAATAATTGTTGCTAAATCATCAGCCTGGATATCCTCAATAAGCTTTGAAAGTTTGTTAGTAAATTCGTCATTTATAGCTAATTCTAAAAAATTTGACCATTTAATAAATCTATCTTCATCAGGAACATAATCCTCAAAAACAACTATTTTTTCAAGACTTGGACAATTATCTAAAAGCCATAAAGATTTTTCTACATGATCACTATTTCCGGCAAACAAAAGTCGCATCTTTGTTTCATCGATAATGTACTTGATCTCTTGTTTTGATGCTGTTGCATAAAGCGGAACAACCACTCCGCGTATTGCAAAAATTCCAAGATCAGCAATGGTCCATTCGGGCTTATTATTGCTTAATATCCCTATTTTATCGGTGTGTCCGAAACCAAGTGATAAAAGAGATTTTGAGACTTTATCAGTAGAATCCAGAAGTTCATCCCAGGTAATACTTTCGTATTTCTGAGTTGACTTATTTTTAAACTGAAAAACTTCTCGATTCTTGTATTGAGAAACTCTCTCTCTAAGGAGGAAGGTAATATGCTGCTTCATTCAAACATGTATTTCTTA
>DMBU01000190.1 GCA_003446015.1 Bacteroidales bacterium
GTGATACCGAAACAGGGCGGAAATCCCGCACTTTTTTTATGGCTGAACCGTTACACACAATTTATTTAATTGGAAAATGATGAGACAACTGTTAACTTTTATTTTACTAGCTCTTTTAATTTCTTGCCAATTAGAGACAAGCAAAAAAAGTGATTGGGCAGAATATGAGACAAGACATGATAGAATTAGTTTAGAATCTGTAAAAAAGGAAAATAGAAAGCTTGAATTATTCTTTATTGACAGTTCTACATATTTTAACCATATTATAACTGGACAGATTGGACAATTGAGCATTCATGAGTTAAAACTATATGAAAAAGGTCAGTATGATTCTGTTAAATTTCATTTTGAAACACCAATTCGCGATGACTCAGTTGCATGGATATATGTTTCTTCAAGACATTTTGAACAGTTTCAAGAAAAATTTAGTGATACGACATTTAGTAATTTTATAAATGACTTTATGTCTTTAAATTGGAAACATCGTGACTTTTACAGAGAAGAATATTCAAGCCTTCTGGACTGGGTAAATACTTTTTTTGCTATAAAAATACGTGAAAAGTATAAAGGTCAAATTGATGAGACAGCTTATTTCTTTGGGTTTGACTGTTATGACATCTTTATTCAGTATTTTAAAGAATGTAAATCAGGTCAGTATGGAGAAGCAACTGAATTTGTAAACTTAATACAGTATGATACTACATACATAAATGAAGAGATAAGGACAGAGCTAGTTAATTTGATTGAAAGTTATTGTAATTAAATAAACAGTGTGTAACATTGTTTCACAAGCCATACGGGGGTTTGGTGGTTTGCTGACTAAATATTATCTTAGTAAAATTAATAACGGGGGACTGACAAGTAAGGCGGGGGAAACCCGTACAGGCTTGTAAACAAGGACCGTTACCAGCAAGCGTTTCAAAATCAAAAACATGAAGAATAAAATATTTAGACTAGTTGAAAAAGGTTCACATGGTTCAAAAGTGAATAGGTTGTTTGACATTGCAATTATGACTTTGATTATGTTGAATGTTATTGCAATTATTCTTGAAACAATTCCAGAGATAAATCAAGAATTTGGTAAAGCATTGACAATTTTTGAAATTGTTTCTGTAATCATTTTTTCAGCTGAATACTTAATGCGAATTTTTGTTTCCGACTTGACACATCCTTCAAATAGTAGAATAAAATCTATTTTGAAATTCATTTTTTCTGGATATGGAATAATTGACTTACTTGCAATCCTACCTTTTTATACACCATTTCTGATAAAGATAGATTTACGTTTTTTGAGAATTCTTCGCTTAACTAGATTCTTAAGAGTTCTGAAAATTAATAGATACAATAATTCTCTTAACCTTATTTGGTCAGTTATTAAGGAAAAAAAGACTGAGCTTGCAATTACGGGTTTTATTACCTTCTTGATACTTTTAATTGCATCATTTGTTATGTTTTATGTTGAAAGTGAGAAACAACCTGATGCTTTTCCTAATATTCTTGCATCTTTTTGGTGGGCAGTTGCAACATTGACAACTGTTGGATACGGAGATATATATCCAATAACAGGTTTAGGAAGACTTATTAGTGGTTTGATTGCAATTCTTGGAATTGGATTAGTTGCTTTACCGACAGGAATAGTGAGTGCTGGTTTTATTGAAAAAATTGGAAAGAATAAGAACAAGGAAGAATTGAAAAATTGTCCACATTGTGGAAAGGAAATCCAATAACGCCAGCTGGTAACATTGCATCAGGAAAAAATGCGGGTTTCAGTGGTTTTTTGACATTTTTAATTATCTTTAATTTTTATAACGGCTGATTGGAACGCTGGGCAAAAATCCCGCACTTTTCCTATGCAAAGACCGTTATAAGGCATAATTATTTTGACCAAAATCAATGGTTTACTAAAATGGAAAACAAAAAAATTTATAATTTAAAACAAATTGAAGCTGCTTGTGTAATAGGATCTCCTATCGCAGCTGGATTATTGATTGCTCACAATTATAAAAAATGGAATAATGACAGACAAGCAATTATTTGGATAATTATTGGAATATTGTGGACAGCGGGAATAATATCGCTTGCATTCTTTATTCCTGAAGGTAAATTTGAAAAATCACTTTCATTATTACCTTTTATTAATGGATTAGTTTTATATCCTATTATTAATAAATTACAAGGGAATCAAATAAATGAACACTTTAATAATAATGGTGAAAAAGCATCAAACTGGAATATTGCAGGAATAATATCTCTAATTTTATTATTATTATTTATTCCACTATTTATTTTAAACCAAAGCTCTCCCATTAATAATTATTCAAGGAAAGACTTTTATAATTGTGCCGTTTTATATAATAATGAAATGCCTTTAAATGAAGTTGAAAAACTTGGAAACATTTTAATTAGAGTTCAATATTTTGACCCAAATAATCAATCTGAAGTAGTTTTTGCTGACAACGATTCTATATACGTATTGAAACTTATTATTGACAAATCATACTTTAATAATAAAGAATTCTTAATTGAAACCCAATCGTTGATAAAGCATATCAATAAATATGAGTTTTCAAAACCTATTTTTTTTAAATTAATTGACGAATTTTTGACCGATGAAAAAGAATTATCAATTGACAACAAAATCAATTCTCCTGTAATTCTTGAAACTGCGAAATTTGTTAAAAATAAGAACTTCAATTTATACTATGACATTGCAATAACTGAGAAGGAAAGACTTAAATTTCAGGATATTATACTTAGTTTAAATAAAGTGTTTCCCCAGCAATATGAAATTGATTTTGCAATTGAAATCATAGAAAACTCATATAAACTCAATCTTTTCAATCCGAAGACAAACTGGAATAATCCACAAGTTTTATCTGAAGCAGCATTAATAAAAAACAAATTGAATCAAGGAGATTTTAGTAAACCATTTAGACTATTTCTTTATGATGAATTTGAAAGCAATTTAATTGAAAAAGAAATAGAATAATTACGCCTTATAACAGCGCTTCAAAAAAAATGCGGGGTGAAGTGGTTTTCGAACATTTTTACTATTTTTAAACTTTATTAGCGGCGGACAGGAAACTAGGGCGAAAACCCGCACTTTTTTTAAGCGCAACCGTTAGCGGTAATATATTCGCAACCAAATAGTTTGTCTAACCCTAAAAAATAATACAATGAGTTACGGAGACGGAATCGCAAAGAAAACAGGAAAACTAGGAGAAGCTGAAGCTGAAAAGTTTTTTATCGAAAATGGTTTTGAATGTTATAAACCAATTCCCGATATCGGAGTAGACAGAGTTTTAAGTCTTAAAAAAAAATCAGACAAACAAATCAAGATTCAAATTAAGGGACGCAGGCAACCTGAAAATCCAAGATGGTTTCAATTAACTGTTCCAAGAGCACAACTTAAAGAAGCTCATGAAAGTAAGCAAGACTTAAACGAGTTATGGAAGCAACGAATTTATATGGTTGACTTTTGGGTTTTAGTCTCAATTCCAAGAAATGAAATTTGGGTATTTCCCTCAAAAGTAATCCATGAAATTGCAGATATAAATTTCAAAAAATACTTCACCCGTAAAGACAACAATTACAACCAACTCTTTTATGATAAAAACTTGAAAGTTGAAAAGAAACACAAGGAATTAAACCTTGACATTAAAGACGAAAATGGCATTGAATTGTTTAAGAAATACGAGAACTTCAAAAATAATATCTCCCTAATAAAAGAATTTGCTAACTCTTAATTTAACCATAGGATGACTAATGACAAACAAGTTTGCTCTCGTTGCAATGAAACTAAAGTTTTTAGCATGTTCAATACTGACAATAAAAGACCAAATGGCAAAACCGCAATGTGTAAATCATGTATTGCCGTTCATCATCAAAACAGTAAGAAAATTGGTCAATTCATTAGACAGCGAAAATTATTGCTTTGGGATGGTAAAAAATTTCCAGAGATAAATACCGAAAGTAAAGCAAGAACATACGGAAAAGTGAAAATTTTTGAATTGGTTGTAGTTGACCAAGTGAAAAAACTTTTTAAAGAATAAAATACTACCGCTAACAAGCCATCAAAAA
>DMBU01000088.1 GCA_003446015.1 Bacteroidales bacterium
GAAATCCCGAAAATCCAAAAAGCCGACAAGCTGGTTTAAATACTGAACAAATGTTAGAACCACGAAATGACGAAAAAACAAACTGCTTAACAAGTGTGCAAAAAGATAATTTAGTTTTTGGTTGCGATTTTAGAACTGATGAAGGAATAAGAATAAGGGAAAATGGCAAAAGCGGAACTTTAGCGGCAAGAGCAAGAAATGACGAAAGTTGTGGGCAATTAGCTTCTATAAATTCTAATATTAGAAGATTAACACCAATTGAATGTGAACGTTTGCAAACTGTAAAAGATAATTACACAAACCACGTTAGCGATTCTCAACGTTACAGAATGTTAGGAAATGGTTGGACTGTTGATGTTATTGCTTACATACTTTCTTTTATTCCAAAACAAAAAGAAGGGGAAATTTTTAAATTATTGGATGTTACCGAAAAAGCCAATTGATAACTTCAAAAACAAGTTTTGGTTATACGGAGTTATGCGAAGTGTTGGGATGGTAAACTAAAATTGTTCTTATGGCACTTCCGTCAGCCCAACATTACGACATAACGTACAAGGCTATGAAAAGTGCGGATTATNNAAATGAACTCAATTACAATTACTTACCGTTTAATAAAACAATTTAAAACGCATAATCATATACAACTATCTGATTGTGGTAAGTATTTTAATATAAGAAGTTCAAAAGAGATTAAATTGAAAGTTTGTGGAAGTTCTATTGGTATTTGGTTAGGCCCAAAAAAATTCTTAATTAAATCTAAGATAAAAGATAATTTGGAAACCATACCAAAATATAAAACGTATAAAAATGATTTTCTAACAAATTTTTTGTAATTTTGGTTATTATGAAAAAAACTCTCGGAATTTACATAAGNNGCTAATTGGAATTTCAAATACAACCGCCACAAAAAAACAACACACCACGTTTGCGTTGGCGAAACAGTAAAAGAAGCCTTTGAGATTGCAACGCCGTACAAATGTGATGCTATAATTTACAATTTACTAGACAACACCATAAGTTTAGAAAAGAAGCCTAAAAACGATGTATTGCATTTAGTCACACTTTCAAGGTTATCAGGTGAGAAAGGATTCAAAAGAATGTTAGACCTTGCGAATCATTTGGATTCAAAAAAAATACCATATATTTGGAATGTTTATGGAAATACAACGAGTAATTTTGCAAAACAAACGGTATTAAGTTTTAAGAATTGCCCTAACGTTATTTTTAAAGGAACAACTCGAGAACCGTTCAAAGAAATTAATAAAGCGGATTATTTGGTTCAGCTAAGCGACACAGAGGGATTTGCTTATTCAGTTTACGAGGCAATGCAAGTAAAGACACCTTGCATTATAACACCGTTTGCAAGCGGAAAAGAGCAAATAACAAACGGCGTAAATGGATGGATAATTCATTTTGATATGAAAAATATTGATTTTGAAAGCATATTAAAAAAAGATCTAGTTGTACCGGAATTTGAGGAGTTAGGCAAAGAAAGCGACTGGGTCGATTTATTAGAGAAAAAAGCTTAATTTTTAAAAAAGTTTTTGTATATTTATTATTATTAATAATTGCGCTATTAATAATTAAAAAAACTAATTTAAAGTTAAGCCGACGGGGCGCAATCCTGAAAGCTTAACTTTTTTTATTATGGAAATTTGGAAAGTAATTAATGGATTTGAAGATTATGAAATATCTAATATTGGAAATGTTAAAAGTTTGAGTAGAAAAATGTTTAATGGAAAAGCTTTCTTTAAATCAAAAGAAAAAATTATAAACGGAACAGTTAACTATAATGGTTATTTAGTTGTTAGTTTATTTAAAGATAAAATTCCTAAAAAAAGACAGATACATCAATTAGTTGCAATAGCATTTCATAACCATACCCCTTGTGGTTTTGAATTAGTTGTAAATCACAAAGATTTCAATAAATTAAATAATAATGCTGAAAATTTGGAAATTGTAACCAACAGGGAAAATTGCAATTTAAAACACATTAAGAGCAGTAGCGAATATGTAGGTGTTGGATTTCATAAATTAACAAATAAATGGCAATCCAGAATTTATATAAATGGGAAAAGAGAGCATTTAGGATATTTTAAAACAGAATTAGAGGCTCATAATGTTTATCAAAATAAATTAAAATCCTTATGAAAAAAATAAAACTTAAAGTACTCATTCCTTTCTTTGATATTGAACTAGGAAAAAAAAGACTAAAAAATCAAGAGTTTGAAGCATCAGAAAAAAGAGCTAAGCAATTGATTAATTTTGAAATGAAAATAGTGGAAATTTTAGAGATAACCAGTGGGGAAAAATAAATATATAGAAACACCCGATAAGATGTGGGAGTATTTTCAATCTTATAAAAAAGAAGTTAAGGGAGAACCAATAATTGTAAAAGACTGGGTTGGAAAAGACGCTATTGATGTTTATAGGGAAAAAGAAAGACCCTTAACTTTAGAAGGGTTTGAAAATTGGTGTTCAGATAATGAAATCATTGAAGATTTGAGTAATTATTTTGCTAACTCAAATGATGCTTATAGCGATTATTCAACTATCTGTACGCGCATACGTAAATCTATACGTCAAGATCAAATTGAAGGGGGTATGGTTGGAATTTACAATCCGTCAATTACTCAAAGATTAAACGGACTGACTGACAAAAAAGAAATTGATTTAAAAGCTCAATTGAACATACCAACTATTCCAGATATTGGCAACAGAAAATAAATACAAATATTCAAAAGGGTATTTTAAAATTTTGGATTTGATAATAAATAATCCAGAAGAAAATGTTTTTGTGATACGTGGGGGGCAAGGAGCTTCAAAAACAATATCTATACTTCAATTAATAATACAATCCTTAATCAGTGGCGATAAAGAAGCCACAATACTATCTTCCGAACTTTCTAAAATGAAACGGACTGTAATTCGTGATTATAAAAAGATTTGTAAAGATTGGGGATTACTATCTGATGACACCGATTTTAATAGGTCAGAAAGCAAGCACGAATATTTTAATGGTAGTTATCTTGACTTTCTAGGGGCGGATGTAAACGATGTAGGAAAAGGATTTCGTAGAGATATTCTATACATAAACGAAGCGGACAAAATGGATATTGATACAGCCGTTCAATTTATTTCACGTGCAGGATTAACAATTATAGATTATAATCCTGATGCTTTATTTTGGGGTGATGACTATATAAATGAGAATAATTTTTTAACGCTTACGTTTGAAGATAATGAATTTTTATCAAAGAGCGAAATAAAGGCTATTTTAGACTACAAAAGAAAAGGATTCCACAATCCTGATTTGCCAGAAAAAGAACTTTTCAAAGAACCAAACATTAAAAATAAATATTGGGCTAATAAATGGAAAGTTTATGGATTGGGGCAAGTTGGACAATTAGATGGTGTTGTCTTTTCTAATTGGGAAATAATCGAAAATATCCCTGAAGATGCAAAGTACATAAAAACAGGTGTTGATTTTGGATATACGAATGACCCTACCACAATTATTGATAAATATACCTTTAACTCTATTCCAATTTATGATGAGGCATTATATCAAAAAGGATTGGTAAATGCAAATATAGCACGTGAATTGAAGTCTTTTAAAAGAAATGTAATTGCCGACAGCGCCGAACCTAAATCAATTAAAGAGATTCAAAATTATGGTATTTTAATAAAAGGTGCTGAAAAAGGAAAAGACAGTATTTCTTTTGGCGTTCAAAATATTCAGGGATATGAAAAATTCTATGTTACCCGAAGGAGCGTTAATTTGATATTGGAACTTCAAAAATATATTTGGGCAAAAGACAGAAACGGAAACTCTTTAAATGTGCCTATTGATAATTACAACCATTGTATTGACCCTATTAGATATATTGAAGAAGAAGAAACTTTAAAGCCAAAAATAAAAGTAAAGGGAGGAGGGTTTTANNAAAGAAATTAAGTAAAATTAAGCAATAGGCAAGCGGTAGCCACAATTAGGAGAGGGACACCAATGACCCTAGGCAGTGGACGAGCCTGACGAAGGAAATAAGCAGGTGCCTATTGCTTTTAATTTAAAAACAAATAGAATGTTGGATATTATAGATTTTTGGAAAAAACAAACAGACATTTGGAATGAAACCGAAAAATGCGGTTTGTGTTTTGAATTTTCAGCTCCTTTGGTTTCAAGCCAAATTAACATAGTTCAAGAAGAAACTTGTTGCGTAAACATATTTTTAACCGATGTCAAGTTTAGAGAGGAGAAAGTTTTCAACCCAGTTACGGGATTAATTACTTCAAAAAAATGTATATGGAACTTTTCACTATACGCATTAATCAAAGAAAATCTAGGTACCAACAATTACAACGAAATTAAAGGACATCCAGTTGATGAGGGCAAATGGAATACGATTTTTTATCCTTTGATTAATTGTTTGGGTTGCGATAATCTTTTAGACCTTTGCGAGATTATAGGAAAACAAATTCAAGTATCACAAAATGGGGATGCTCAATTAATCCATAATTATTTAGATGAGAATTATAACGGTTGGAAAGTAAACTATCAATTTTCTGAAATTACCTAAAAATGGAAATGCCAAAAATATCAGACGAAATAATAATCGAAGCAATACAAGGAGTTATTGACAACTTTTTGAAGCCTATATTTATTTCGTTGGGTATGAATGCAACAGGTCGGTGGTTGGATAGTTTGGAAGCAAGGGCGGTTAATGGCAATGGTGAGATATGGGGTATGGATTACACTTATTGGTTAGCTAATGGCAGAAAGCCTGGTAAGATGCCACCAGTTAGCGCATTGATACCTTGGGTTAATGCAAAGTTTGGAGTAGGTGGTAAAGAAGCAATAGGCATAGCGTGGGCTGTTGCAACAAAGTTAAAGAATGAAGGAAATAATTATTATCCTGACGGTACGGATTTATTAACTGTATTAGAATCGCAGGAAGTTAAACAGTATTTAATAGGAAAAT
>DMBU01000056.1 GCA_003446015.1 Bacteroidales bacterium
ATTGGGTAAGTATTTCTCCAACTTCAGGTGAGGATCGTTTAGTTGTTTATTCCATAACTAAAAATACGGGAACTTCACAACGCACAGCCACAATTACTTTATCAGGGAATGGTGCTACTGAAGAAATAATAATAACACAAACCGGCCAAGAGTTAGAAGCATCAACCCAAAACGTATTAATTGATTGGGAAGGTACTTTGCGAACTATTGCTATTAATTCTAATTTAAGCTGGAATGTAACAAGTCAACCTTCTTGGTTAACAGTAAGTCCTGCTAGTGGAACTAATGATGCAACAATATCTTTATCTGTAGAGGATAATGAATTAATAGAAGAGCCAAGGACTGGAACTTTAGTAATTAAAGGTGCTGATCAAACTTTAAATATTAATGTAACTCAGGAACCACCACCTATATTAACTGTATCGCCAACAAGTTATAATTTCCCATACGATGGAGGTTCTAAAGTTATTTTGGTTAATTCAAATTTATCGTATACAATTTCCAAGAATAAAAGCTGGATTAGCATAAGTAAATCAGGAGATACAGGAAGTGGAAGTTTTACAATATCTTGTATAAAAAACCCAACTACAAGTATTCAATCTGGAACTGTTACAGTAACGGGAGGGGGTATTTCAAGAACAATTACAGTTACTCAAACAGGCCCATCATTAAGTATCAGTCCAACATCGCTTTCATATGCAACAAGCGGGGGAACAAAGACTGTTGCCGTTACGTCAAATACAAATTGGACAATTTCAGATAACCAATCATGGATAAGTACTTCAATTACAAGTGGTTCAGATAACAACTCATTTAATATTACTTTAACAAATAATAGTACTGGCGCAATACGTACAGGAACCGTAACAGTAAGTGGTGGAGGATTATCTCGTACTGTAAGTATTTCACAGTCGGGCGATTATTTATCGATAACTCCAACAAGTTTAAGTTATGGTGCACTAAGCAGTTCTAAAACTGTTTCTGTTTCAACAAATGGAAGCTGGTATGCCTCAAGTATTCCTTCATGGATTACTGTATCTCCATTTTCAGGAACAGGAAGTAGTACTTTAACAGTAACAAGTACTGCAAACACAATAACATCTTCACGAAGCGAAAGTTTTGTTATTTACGGATCTAGTGGTACATCAAAGACGATAAGTGTTGCACAAGTAGGTGCATATTTAAACATAGATAAAACGATCATAGGATTTGCACTTGCTGGAGGTTCGAATACTTTCAGTATTTCTTCTAATATCAATTGGACAATATCTAGCAATGTTTCTTGGATAACTCTTTCACCTGTAGCTGGTACAGGGAATAATACAATAACAGTAAATTGTTCGTTTTTGAGATCTGGAAGCAGAACAGGAACGATAACTATTAATGCAGGTAGTATTACAAAAACAATATCTGTAATTCAGGAAAATATAGTCTTTTAATTAATGAAAAGAAAAAATCATATAAAGATGAAAAAAATAATAACTATAACAACAATTTTCAGCTTTTTACTTTTAGGATTAAAAGATACAATTGCTCAAGAAAATATAAATTATATCGTCGAGAAAGTTTATACCGAAGGTACAACAGTGCCAACAACAGGAATAAACGATAAAAGCATATCTGTAAGTTATTTCGATGGTTTAGGGCGTCCAATTCAAAGCGTTCAGGTTGGTGCAAGTCCCAATGGTAAAGATCTGATTCAACATATAGCTTATGATGATTTAGGTCGCGAATCGAAAAAGTTTTTACCTTATGTTTCGAACTATGCCGGAGGATTTTACAGGGATAATGCAGCTGCAGAACAAGAAGCATTTTATGCTTCTTCAACGGTTCCTGAGAATATTGCCGACGATAACAACCCCTGGGCCGATATTGTATTCGAAGAGTCTCCATTAAACCGGGTGTTAGAACAAGGAGCACCGGGAACAGCATGGCAAACTAATAGAAGTGATGCTGATCATGCAGTACATTTTGCCTACCAAACCAATGCTTTCGAAGTTAAGTTATTCGAAGTTGATTTAAGTAATAATTTGCTTGTAAATGGAATTTATACTTCTGCTACCCTGTATAAAACCGGAACACGTGACGAAAATGAAATTTGGAGCTACGAGTACAAAGATTTACTTGGACAAGTTGTTATGAAAGTAACCGAACCTACAGGATTAAACCTGCAAACCTATTACGTTTACGACGATTTTGGATTATTACGATATGTGGTACCACCTAAAGCCGTTAAAGAAATAGGAACACAATCTACAGGTCAGGTTGATCAAAACATTATAAATAACCTGTGTTATTATTACGAGTACGATGGACGTAAACGAATGAGTATGAAAAAACTCCCCGGAGCTGAAGCGGTTTATATGGTTTACGATAAGCGCGACCGTTTAGTGCTAACACAGGATGGAAACCTTAGAGCCGATGAATATGGGAATCTACTTAATAAATGGATGTTTACCAAGTATGACGTGCTAAACAGACCTTTTTTAACCGGTATTTATTACAATGCCGATAGTGTAGGACAAGCAGCTATGCAAAACCTTGTTACAGCTGAAATGAGCACTGTATTTACAGAAACTTACAATGGAAGCATAAACAACCATGGTTATTCAAACGATGCATTTCCGCAAAATAACATCGACGAAATACTCACTGTAACTTATTACGATAATTATGCATTCGACAAAAACCCAATAGGTTCATTCGACAATGTACGTGAATATGCCGAATCAATTAATAATGATGATTACAAAGTTTCAGACATTAACTACGCAGTAAAAGGATTGGTAACCGGAACATTGACAAAAGTACTGGGAACAACAGATCATTACTTATTATCTGTAAACCTGTACGACGACAAGTACCGAGTTATTCGCACTTACCAAGAGAACTATCTGGGCGGTGATGATGTACAGCTCACGAAATATGACTTTATCGGAAATGTTTTAAAAACAAAACAAATCCATGTGAAAGAGTCAGGTTCAACACCGGTTATTATAAACCAACAATTTGAATACGACCATGCTAACCGCCTTAAACAAGTTTACCACCAGATTGAAGGAAACGGAGATCCTGTTTTGATAGCAGAATTTGGGTATAACGAAATTGGACAGGTCATAAAGAAAAAACTTAATGAGAATGTTGATGGCAGCTTTTTGCAGGAAGTGGATTACGAGTATAATATACGTGGTTGGTTAACAAAAATTAATGACCCTATAGAACTTCAAAAAACTGGCGAGCCAAAAGATATGTTTGCAATGCAGTTACATTACAATGATGTATTGCCAACGGTAAATAATACGGGCGATGAACAATACAACGGGAATATTGCAGCCATTAAGTGGAATACTCCTGAATTTGGAGTAAAAGCATACGGTTATGGTTATGATAATACGAACAGAATTGAAAGGGCAAAATTTGCGGCAGGAACGGCTTTAAATGCGGATGTGAATAAATATAGTGTTGACAGTATTACTTATGATGCCAACGGGAATATTTTAACACTTGGTCGCCACAACACAGCAACAAGTTATATTGACAAACTTACCATGACTTACGATGGTAACCGGTTAAAGAAAGCTGATGATGGCGGAGATTTGGTGTTGGGTTTTGTTGATATTGTAGATGAAGAAACCGAGTACCATTATGACTTCAACGGGAATATGGATATTGACGAAAATAAAGGGTTTGCGTTTGCTTACAACTATTTAAATCTTCCAAAAGAAATTGTTGGTGGTAATGATACAGTAAGGTATATTTATGATGCAACAGGAGCAAAAATAAGCAAAGAGCTTGTGCAAGGTGGAGCAATAAGCTATACAGACTATGTTGGAAATTTTGTATATAAGGATGGAGATTTAGATTATATATCAACAGACGAAGGACGAATTACACAACCAACTGCAGGAACATTCCAATACGAATACTTTTTAAAAGATCATTTAGGCAATACTCGTACTGTGTTTGCTGATGGCAATGGAGATGGAGTACTTGCAGATAATGAAGTCTTACAAGAAACACATTATTATCCATTCGGTATGAGCATTGGAGATTTAGCGATTGACCGTGGAGCAGATAATAAATATAAATTTGGGGGTAAAGAATTACAGGACGACCAATTAAACGGAATAAGTTTGGCTTTATATGATTTTCATGCACGTTTTTACGACCCAGCAAATCCAACATTTTTAAGCATCGACCCCAAAGCCGAAGAACGTTATTTTTTAAGTCCTTATAATTATTGTAGCCTAAATCCTATTAATAGAATTGACCCTGACGGAATGCTTGATGATGAATGGAATGTTAATATTGAAACTGATGAAGTTGAAAAAGTTAGCGATCTGGGTGGTGATAAAGTACAGTTTGTAAATTTTGTAGATAACGAAGGAAAAGTAATCGATCAGACCAATGTTAAAGGAAGTGAAGCTTTTGTATATAAACTACAAGATGGTTATGCGGTTACTAATTATGATTCTGAACTTCCAGATAATTACAATGAGAATAGTGATTATGAGTATACCACTAAAGATTTTTCTACTAGAGCAAAAATTATAAAAGGAAAAGATAACCCTATAAAGACAGCATTACAGTCAGGAGAAAATAATGGACTTGCTGAACCAGTTAATGCTGATGAATATTGGAATTTACATGGACATACATTAGGAAATATGATTCTGATGGATTTCTATGTAAGAACTGCAGATGGTTTATTAAGTGCGGGTGATTTGAAAATGCAAAAAACTAATAAAAGCTTTAGCCTAAAAACTTCTACGCTTAAAAGTACAATCAAGATACAACCTAGAGCACCAAAAGGAGGAGTAACAATTAATGGTAAATTTTATAAAGGAGGTCAATTCATTCCAAGAGGTAATTAATAAAATTGATTATATACAAAGAGTTAGAAACGTTTATTCTAAATCAAATTATTATAAAAAGAAATAATGCATTTTATCAAACTTTATATTGTACTAATTATTATAATTTGTTTGAGTTGTTCAAAAAAAGTAACGGATAAAGATACTGAATATGTAAAAGGGATTGTTTATGAAACCGATTATTCGCATATTGGGAAAGGTAATTTTAAACGTTGCATACATTTTGAATATTATTATAACAATATAAAATATAAAAGTAATACGACATTATATTTTAAATGGCAAGGTATTTATAATAAAGGTGATAGTATAATAGTAATATTAAATAAAGAAAATCCAGCAATATGTAAATTGCATAGTAAGATTAAACAAACTAAGACAATAGTACACAAATTACAATCTAAAAAAGATTAATATGAAATTAGGTTTATTAATAATAATTTTATTTATAGTCAAACAATCATTTTCACAAACTGATTCTTCTTTTGTCAAGCAAAAAGAAGTAATTGTTATTGAAAACAAGAGTTCAAATATATATTCATATCACTCAATTGAGATTAAACCACTATTTGATAAAACTACCTGTTCAGAAAAAAGTGAATTAGAATTAAGAAAGTATTTTGAAAAAAAAGTTAAACAATTAAAAGTAACAGAGAAAGGAGAAGTTTATTTAAACTTGGTGATTGGTGAAGATGGAATAATTAAAGATTTTAAAATACTTACAAGTGACAATGAAGCATTAAATGAACATGCAGTTACTATAATTAAAAATTTGCCACCATGGAAACCAGGTGTACATAATGGTAATAAAGTGGAAGTATCTTATAACACAGTTATAAAATTTGAATAGTTCCCCAGTTCAATTGAGGCTGCAAAATAAAAGAAATGTAAGTTAGGCGGCGGTTCCAACCGCCGTCTGTCTATTACAATGCAAAATAATATAAAAGCTCAGGCTATAGCTTGAGCTTAACTTTTATTGATGTTTATTAGATTGTATTATTTAACAAGTTAAAATATTTATATTTGTTATATGTCCACAGGCTATAAAATATCAGACAAAGAAGGTTTATATTATTTAACATTTCAAATAGTAGGTTGGGTAGATATTTTTACACGAAAAATATATCGAGATCTGGTTATAGATAGTTTAAAATATTGCCAAATAGAAAAAGGTTTAGAAATTTATGCTTTTGTAATTATGTCAAATCATATTCACATAATGGCAAGAAGTGAAACTGGAGATTTAAGTGGAACTATTAGGGATTTTAAAAATTTTACAAGTAAAAAGTTTTTAGAATTATTGGGAGATAAGCAAGAAAGTAGGCGCGATTGGATGAAAATTGTTTTCGAATATCATGGTAAGTTCAAGAAGAATCAAACTTATCAGATTTGGACACACGAAAATCATGCTGAGTATATTTATAGTCAGAAATTTATAGAACAAAAGATCGATTATATACATAATAACCCAGTAAGAGCAGGAATAGTTGATAAACCTGAAGATTACTTATATTCGAGTGCTAGAAATTATGCTGATCTTGAAAGTGTAATAGAAGTAATAAAAGCAGATTTTCGTTGGAAAACTGTTTAGACTAAAATGATGATAATGCGACTTAGGAACAGCCTAAGCCGAACTGCGGCTTTTGTGTCCCGAGAGCTGTCAGGATAGTGGCAAATTCTACAGAAGAAACCTAAAATTGCATGCAAATAAAGTAATGCAACATTATTCTAATTATTTAATTTTTCTGCACTTAGCACATAAAACATTTTTTGATTCCAATAAAAATTATAATTTTGATACTCCTTGATAAAAGCATGTTGTTATTAACACAAAAACCGAATATACATTGAAAATTAATATACGCCCAATGCACAAACCGATTCTGCTTGCTGTAGTTTTATTTACGCTGCTTACTAAAGCTTTTGCACAAGATTCAACGCAAACCTTTCAGCAAGTATTGAATCAGAAGGTAATTGAAATTCCAAAATTAAACGAGAAAGTAAACATTTCGGTTGGCAATGTTGCTATCCAGGAATTTTTGCGCGGAGTAGCTAATAACTCAGGAGTAAACATTGATGTTGATCCTGCATTACAAATAAATGTCACCAATAACTTTTCAGACGTTAGGGTGGCCGATATATTATTGTTTTTGCATAATCAGTTTAATTTACAAATCGATTTTATTGGTAATATCATAACCATAAAAGGTAATAGCGGCACTGCTGTTCAGTCCAAAACAAACAGGGTTATTTATGATTACGAAACCGATCTCGTAACCATCGATTACGATAACGAAGCTATAAATGCAGCCATTCGTGAAATTACACGTGTTACAGGATATAATATCATATTATCTCCGGGATTGGACGCGCAACGGATTCAAGGCTACATTCAAAATATGCCATTCGAAAATGCCATTGAGAAATTGGCTTTTACAAATGGTTTACTAGCCGAAAAAACCAGTGATGGAACTTTTATAATTAAATCGGCAGTGAAAAAAGGCGATGGTCAGGAGCAGGTTTCCATAAGTAATTACAATCGGGGTAAGCAAGTTAATGTGGAGTCGTTTAGGCGATCGGGGATTCAAATTTCAACAGAACGAGCAGATAGCATATGTATTTATGCCACTCTTGCAAAAAAACTCGATTTAATTGAGATCATAGCCGGTCAGCTTGGAATTAACTATTTTATTGCATCGGAGTTAAAAGGTGAAATTTCGCTAAACGTGGCAGGAATTACCTTTGATGAATTTCTGAATTATGTACTAAGCGGATCGGATTATACCTATAAAAATCTGAAAGGTGTTTATATTGTTGGAGGTAAAAGCATTAACGAACTCAACGATTACATGGTTGTACAGTTACGACACCGTACTGTCGATTCCTTACTTCACATTTTACCTAAAGAAATGGTTGAAAATATAGAGATCAAAGAGTTTGTCGAGTTGAACAGTGTTTTTCTGGCAGGTGCATCAAATAAAATACGCGAAGTATCTGAGTTTATTAAACTCATCGACAAACCTGTACCTGTAATTTTAATTGAAATAATTGTTGTAGATGTAACCAAATCGCATACTATTTCTACCGGTATACAAGCGGGTTTGGGCGATGCTCCTGCAACATCACAACAGATTTTACCTGGTATAGATTATACCATGAGTTCACAGGCTATCAATAGCTTAATTAATAAGTTCGATGGATTTGGCTGGGTTAACCTGGGAAATGTGTCCGAGGATTTTTATATCAGCTTAAAAGCATTGGAAAATAATGGGTTTCTTGAGATAAAAAGCACTCCTAAATTATCAACCCTAAACGGACATAAGGCAAATCTGAAAATCGGCGAAACAAAGTATTACAAAGAAGAAAAAAGCCAATTATACGGAACGCAGAATCCATCCTTAAGTAATTCATTCGAGTACAAATCGGTCGATGCCGATTTGGATATTACGATCCGACCGGTTGTTTCTGGTGATAATCAAATTACCTTAACAATAAGTGTAAAACAATCTGATTTTGATTTAACATCTTCGTTGGGTGAAGGTGCACCACCCAATAAAAAGAACAAAGAGTTTAAATCAACCATACGTATTAAAAACGAAGAGGTAATTATCCTTGGTGGTTTGGAACAAAATCAAATCGTTGACTCAGGCAATGGCATCCCTTTCTTATCAAGAATTCCGATATTAAAATGGATTTTTAGCTCGAAAACAAAAAGCAATTCGAAAGCAAAGCTAAATATATTTATTAAACCAACAATTATAGGTTAAGTGTTTCAGAATATCATAAATAGTCACATGGTAAGAGGATCTAAGGCTCTTGGAATTGATTTGTATATCAACTCGGATGGATCTTATAATATTTCGTGCATGATTCTGAGCAAACAAAAAAATAAGCTCTCCATCGAGAAAAAAATCACAGATATAAAACAGATTGAAGATCTTCAGGATAAATCCCTGAAAGGATTACCTGTTTGTTTATCCATTGATGGTAAAGGAATATTATTTAAAAGGGTTGAGAAAGACGAGAAGCAAAAGCTTATCAATCAGATATTGCCCAATGCAAAAGAGACGGATTTCTTTTTGCAAAAGATGGATTCGACCGACAATTCCATTTTTATAGCTGCAGTACGTAAAGAAATATTGGACTCGCTCATCGAATCTTTTACTAAAATCGATGTATTTATCACAAACCTTTATTTGGGACCTTTTGCTTTAAAAAATATTGTCGAGATTATAAGTACAGATGAATTTTATACCAATCATTATAAAGTAAAGCGAGTCGATAATAGTATATTTTCTATCGATAAAAACAGCGAATCAAAACTGGTAAGTTATAAATTAGGAGATGATGAGATTTACGCTGAAGATATGCAGGTTTACTCATCGGCATTAGGCTTTTTTATTGATTTTTCTGATGAAAATGTTTTCGAAAAAGTGAATACTTCAAAAACCGAATTTTTATTTAAGCAATTATTCACGATTTTTGGATGGTTTGTCCTGGCATTTTTCTTTGTTCTTTTAATGACTAATTATATGTTTTTTAGTCAGTTCAATAAAAAGCTCAACAGCATAAATTTCAGCTATAATCAAAACCTTGAGATGATTAAAAAGCTCGACACCTTAAAAAACGAGTTTAATTTAAAAGAACAATATTTTGTGAGCAGTGGTTTTCTGGATGCATCGGAACAATCCTATTTTGCCGATAGAATTGCAAATTCATTGCCTGAAGAAATTCAGTTAACATCTTTAAATATAAATCCGCTCGACGGGAAATTTAAAAATGATAAACCCCTGAACTTTTTAATGGGCAAAATTAGGATTTCTGGTAGTGTAACACAAAGTATTATTTTGAACAACTGGGTTAAGAAGCTAAAGAATCTCAGTTGGATTAAGCAGGTTACCATTGTTGATTATACACAGGAAAGCATTGAAAATCCAGCAGTTTTTGAACTCGAAATTGATATTGAATAATGTTTACAAATCTTACATATCGATTAAAATTCATTATCCTTGCTGTAGGATTTGTACTTTTTTTGATTATTTCGTACAACCTGGCTTTTAAAAAGACATTCAGTTTGAAAAGCGAATGTAATGAAATTGAAGCACGCCTGGAGCAATCGAAAAATGCACCGCAACAAATAGCTCTTATCAAATCGAAATTAGAAGAGATTGATCGAAAAGTAGGAGGTAAAAGCATCGATCAGATTAACCTGGAGGAGTTAATCATTGAACACATTAGCAGCTTTTGCAAGTTAAACGATTTGGTATTGAAGGAATATCCCGGAATACATAATTATAGTCAACAGGACTATACTACCGAAACCTGTAAATTAACTGTCGAAGGCAGTTTTATTAAATTACTGAAATTAGCATACGGAATCGAACAAGACTTTTCGTATGGGAAAGTATCCTCTCTAAATTTTTACACCGAGAAAAATTATAAAACAAAAAAAGTAGAGCTTTTGCTTGAAATTTATGTTCAAAATATAAAAATGAGAAAGCATGAATAAGTTATATTACATATTAATTGTGGGATTACTAATCTTTGTCGCTTGCGACGATTTCTTCGATGAAGATTTAAAAGATAAATCTGTAAATTTAATAGCCCCAACCGATGGATTAGAAACCAGCAATACATCTTTTACCTTTTGGTGGGATGAAGTTGAGGGAGCATCAAAATATAACTTGCAGATTGTGAGCCCGAATTTTGATGTGATAGAAAAATTGGTTTTAGATACGAATTTGACTGCTAATCAGTACAACTTTCAGTTGTATCCAGGGATGTTTCAGTGGAGAGTAAAAGCAATGAATGGATCGAGCGAAACACCATATACTACATATTCACTAAGTGTTGATAGCTCGCTTGATTTATCAGGTCAGGATATTATATTGTTATTGCCAATAAGCAATTTTGCAAGCAATGAATCATCAGTGAGTTTTACCTGGGAAGAAAAACCGAATGCAGAATATTATACCTTCAGAATAAAATCTGGAGACTGGGCAACTGGCGACGATGTTATATCTCCTAAAATAGTTTATGAAGCTGAAACAACACAATCCTTCGAGGATTTGAGCGAAGGTGAATATTTCTGGGGAGTGCGTGCGGAAAATAGTATTTCGTCCTCATTATACAGTAGCAGGAGTTTTATTATTGATCAAACAGCACCACAAAAACCAACATTGAATTCACCTGGACAGGGAGCTGAAACTACAACGAACGTAACTTTTAGCTGGACGAGACCTGATGAAAGTGGTTCTGGAATTACTGACAGCCTGTATGTTTCCACAGATTCAACATTTGTAGTTAATCATGAGATTTCGATCGAAAGCAGTCAAACAAGTTATTCAGCAACTTTTGATATTTCCGGTACTTCTCAAAAATTTTATTGGCGAGTACGATCCATTGATGCAGCAGAAAATAAAAGTGATTATTCTGTAACAAGAAGGTTTACGGTTAAGAAATGAAAAATAAAAAGCTGATATATATATTATTACCGCTTGTCATCATCGTGTGGGGATTGGTAATTTATCGGATATTTTTCGTAGGACAAACCATTCCCGAAAACTTAACAACCACTGCAAAACCTTTGATAAAAGAATCAAACAAGGAAGAAAGAAATACCTATAAATTAATTGCCAATTATCGTGATCCTTTTTTGGGAGGCATAAAGCAATTGATTATAGAAACGGAAGATAAAGAGACTGAAAATAATATTGAAAATTCTAATCTAAGACGACGAAGAACAAATCTTTCGAGAGTTCGCTGGCCCGAGATTTCCTATGGAGGTTTTATTGAAGGTGATAGAGATCGAAAAACAACTATTCTTTTAAAAATTAGTAACAGGGACTATTTGGTTCATGAAGGAGATACAATAGATCAAATTTTAATAAAGGCATTTTATACTGATTCCCTAATAGTAGTTTACAATGAAGAAGAAAAAACATTACTAAAATGAAAAAAACATACTTGATCATATTTTTAATAGCAATTACACAATCCTTGCTTTTTGCACAAGATTATTCAGCAAAATACAATACAAGAACCATTGTGTTAAACTATCCTGATTCAGTAGTAAAAGTTAAAGTCCTGAATACAGAAGAAGATTTTAAAATAAAAGATGATTTAAATTATTATTGGTATAATAATAATATGATAGGATACAACAAGGGTGGTGTAAATGGCAAACCTCTGCATGGAACATATACTGTTTGTAATATAGAAGGGGCTCTAATTACCCAGGGTGAATTTCTCCATGGTTTAAAAGAAGGAAAATGGAAAAGCTGGTACATTTCCGGCGAGCTAAAAACGATTGAAAACTATAAAAATGGATTGAAAGATGATATTCAATGCTATTACTCCGAAAGTGGCGAAATCGTGAAGGAAACAAAATATAAGAACGGAGTAAAACTAGAAAATAAAGAAGGCTCATTTCTAAAATCCATATTTAACAAAAAAGACAAAGAAGAAAAAGTAAAAAATGATTCAACAGAGATTAATAATGAAATTGAAAAGTAAGAAAAGGTGAAGGAAACACAATAAAATTTAAAGATTTCTAATTAATTACTTTATGTTTAGTTGTTTTAGCTTTCATGTATTTTTGTGGTTTCGTGCTTTCGTGGCACTTAAGATAGCCACTAAAACTCAAAATCACTAAATACCACAAAAATAGATGATGGAAACAATTCTATCCAAATACGGTTAAATATGTCTCAAAATTTTAGAAATACAAAATCATTTGAACCGATTTCCAGTGAACTTGAAAGTATTGGAAAAAAAATTGCAGACTCTGCATTTACAGTTCATAGAGAACTGGGACCCGGGTTACTTGAGAAAGTTTACGAGATATGTTTTTGTCATGAATTATCAAAAAGAGGATTGAAATATAAGCGACAGGTGGATATTCATGTGGTTTATGATGGTCTGACCTTTGAAGAGGGATTAAGATTAGATGTTTTAGTTGAGAATGCAGTGATTTGCGAATTAAAAGCACTTGAAAATGTTAACCCTGTTTGGGAAGCACAGATTTTGAGCCATTTGAAACTTACAAATAAAAGATTAGGTTACTTAATTAATTTCAATGTAACTAATATAGGAAATGGAATTAAAAGATTTGTAATGTAGCGTTTCGTGGATTTTAGTGCCTTAGTGTTTTTGTGGCACTTATTTAGCCATTATATCACAAAAACACCAAAGAACACAAACAAATCAGCCTAATTTTAATCAGGGATTTAAAGAAAATTTATTTTGGCCTCAGAAAAAGAAATATGGATATTTAGAAAGTTTGATGCAGGTGCTTTGTACTATGCCGTTTTTATTACGTTTCTTATATCCATATTAAGTGGTGCGTTAATTCTGTATACTTACGTTCATAATTCATATATTGACAGACAGATTCTGCAGGAACAAGTATTTTCAAATGTCAAATCAGGAATTAATTTGGTTTTAAAGAATCCAGAATTAATTGCATATGGAACAAAAGAAAACATTAAACTTTTCGGTACTGATTATGATTTGGTCAGCTTACGAAAAGAACACTGGGGTGCTTACGATTTAATATACTCATTTTCTCAACGACAAAGTTATAAAGCATCGAAAATAGCTTTAATTGGCGATCACCTGGGAAAGAAAGAGGACATTGCTTTATACTTAAGCGATAAAAAGAAATACCTATCCATAAGTGGTAACACAATGCTAAGGGGAACTTGTTACTTGCCAAAATTGGGAATAAAAAGAGCGTATATCGAAGGACAGGGATATCAGAACCGGGAATTGGTTTTTGGAAAAATTCTGCAGAGCGAAGCCAAACTTCCCGATTTAAATACAGATAAAATAAGATATTTAGAATCGCTGGTAAGCAAGCAGTTTACAAAAGAGGATAGTTTAATTGAATTAACCGGGAATGTAACATCTGAGTTGATTTCAAATTCCTTTTACAATAAACCTTTAATTCTTTATTCTGACCAGATCACCAGTCTTTCCGGTGTTAGATTAGAAGGAAATATCATCTTGAAATTTGATCAACAAATTATAATTCAGGAGAACTGTCAGTTGAAAGACGTGATTATTATTGCACCATCCATTATGTTGGCTGAAGGATTTAAAGGAATTTTACAAATATTGGCAACTGAAAATATTATTGTTGGAAAATCGTGTCAGTTGCAATATCCCAGTTTCATAGGAGTATTTAAGAAAACTGAGGATAAAAATACAGTCATTGATGTTGGGGAAAATACGACTATTGCAGGAGGAATTTTACTTTACTCATCATCTTCAAGTACAAAGGATCCTCTCAAAATGAGAATTAATGAATCTGCAAAAGTTTACGGAACGGTTTACTGCAATGGCTATATAGAGCATAAAGGCAGTATTTATGGATCCCTGTTCTGCGAAGGTTTCACACTAAAAACTGCAGCATCCTTATATGAAAACCATTTATTAAATGCTACTGTAGATTATACAAAACTTCCAGGCGATTTTGTGGGTGTAAATTTAGTTGAGAAATCGGTTAATGAGCAGGTAGTAAAGTGGATGGATTAAAAAACATAAAACTCTTTTATAAAAAACATAAAACTTTAACAGTAGTTGAGACTATTGTTGCTTTGTTAATAGTAAAGGTCACAGTCACAGTAACATTTTCTCTCCCTTTAATATTCAATATTAGTTCTGGTAGGTATTTGTGATATTAAAATTATATAGTAATTTTTAAATCCTAAATTTTTTAAGAAATATTTAGTTCAACAAAGCTTCAGTTAAAAGTGAAAAGTTATAGTTAAATGGTTTAACCAATAAAACATTTGAGGCCAAATATGTTCTCTTTTAAGGGATAGATAATAGTATATGAGTGAAGAAATGAAGAATTTTCTCCTTGAATTTAATGTAAGAAAAAAAGCACATATAATCAGTAAAATATAGATTGTTGTCCTGTAATAAGTAAAATAACAGAAGTATTTTCCGAATAAGAGAATGATTATCTGTTTTTAAGGAGTTTGACTTAAAAATCTTAGAAAATATTATAATTTTAATATAGAGAAATTACAAAGATTTGTTATTGATTATTTTCCTGTGAAATACATTGTATACTATCATTTTATTTGATCATGAATGTTTGAAATAAAAACAAATATGAAAGATTCTTTTGTCAAAAATGAGAAATATAAAAAACATTATCTTAATAATTATAATATGAACAGAAAAGAAATAGTTTAAAAATTATTGTAATACTAGTGCATCCTTTGTTGAACTAGAAAATAATACCGTTAGGATAGGAACTTTATATTCAATTGAATCCAAAATATAATAATTATTTAAAATGATATTTGCAATACACAATAGATATTATAATATATGAGAAGAATTAATTGGTTGCATACAATCGCATTATTACTAGTAATTTTTATTAGTAATAAAACATATTCGCAAGATTTGCCAGATTTTACAGTTGATATATATTCTGTAACACCTCCTAACCCAAGCATTGGAACGGCTCCAATAATTAGAATTAATACAAGTAATGTAGGAACATCAGATTATAGGTCGGTGGGAGTTGTGTGTTTTTATTTATCCCATAAAACGTATTATGATGCGACTGCCACATATATTGGTAATCAATATTGTTATACTACTTTGGCAGGAGGAGATTCGTATGTTTATAATGTAACCAGTGTCACAATTCCTTCAGGAACATCATTAGGTCAGTGGTATCTTTTAGCATTTATTGATGGATATTATGGAGCTGTTGAATCCAATGAAAATAATAATGTAGATTATATTTCCATAACAGTTACTGAAAATACGTTATTACCAGACCTCACATTAAGTATTTATAGTGCCAGTCCATCAACTATAAATGTAGGAGAGAACACTACTCTTGTGTTTAATTTGTCAAATACTGGAGACGCAACTGCAGATGCTAATACAACAAAGTTTTATTTATCATCAAATACTACATATGAGAATTACATTGACGAATACTTGGGGGAATATAATTTTGGAAGTATTAATCCTGGAAGTAACAGTACTACAGGAAAAACTTTTACTATACCATCAGGAATAAATGCAGGAACATGGTATATTGTGGGTAAGTGTGATGCAAATAATGAAATTACCGAAAGCAATGAAAATAATAATACAGCATATACACAAGTGGAAATAACAGCAGACATAGATTTATTTGCTGAAATTACAGGAATAACCCCTTTTTCGTTAATACCCGGAGAGAGTTTGAATCTTGGTTTTAGGTTGTCAAACTTTGGTACCGATGATGCCGCTTCTAGTGACATGAAATTTTACATTTCAAGTAACTCTACTTTTGAATCTGCAAATGATACTTACTTGACGTCATACAGTTGTCCTAGTTTATTGGGAGGAAGTAATAGTACTGCAAATCTTAATTTGACGATTCCTGGGTCCTTAAATTCAGGAACTTGGTATATATTAGGTATTGCAGATGCAAACAATGTAATTAATGAAACTAATGAAAACAATAACATTTCCTATGAACAAATTGTTTTATTACCAAAACCAGATTTATTTATTGTAAGCGCAAATGCCAATCCAAGTTATATTTTTGATGGAGAAACTACTTCTCTAACTTTTACTACAATTGGGTCACAAGGCGATGCTGGTCCAAGTAGAACGAAGTTTTATTTATCTTCAAATACTATATACGACTCGGGAAGTGATATTTTATTAGGTTATTATGATCTTAGTAATATTTATGCTGGTGATGTTATTATATCAACAAAAAATATCACAATACCATCTGGTACAGGAACAGGGATCAAGTATATTTTATGCATAACCGATGCTAATAATGAAGTTGATGAAAGCTCTGAGTCTAATAATATTTATAGTGTTCAGGTAAACATAAATCAGGTTCCTGCGCCTACTATTTCGGCCGAACCTGATTGTTCGACAGGGTCAATTACCATACATTCAGGTCTTTCAGGACAACAATCTTATGTATTATCAACAGGCACCTCCTGTGGTACAGTAATAAATTCGGTATCTGTAGATGCATCATCATATACTTTTACAAATTTACCTACTGGAACTTATACTGCATTCGTTGTGAAAAACGGCACTTATTCTAGTTGTTCTGAGCCAATTGAATTAAGCAATTATGAGAAGCCAACAGTTACTTTAGAAAAAAATGATAATGATATTACGGTAAGTTCTGATTTAACAATATTGCAAACTTTTTATTTGTCAGATGACAATTGTAATACATACATTGACTCGCATACTGATGATGACCAGGAGTACACATTTTTAAATCTGCCTGATGGCACTTATTCTGCATACATTTTAAATGTATATAAAGGATGTATTTCTGAATGTTCCAATGTTGTTACTGTTGTGAATAGACCTGATTTATTTATTGTAAGTACAAATGCTAATCCAAGTTATATTTTTGATGGAGAAAGTACTACATTAACAATTACACTAGTTAATGGTTCATCAGGTACAGCAGGATCAAGTAGAGCAAAGTTTTATTTATCGACCGATAACATATTTAATGCTGGTGATATATATTTGGGTTATCATGATTTTGACAGCTTATCTCCAAGTGATGTAGTTACTATAACAAAAAACGTTACCATACCAGTAGGCACGAATGCAGGAGATTGGAATGTTTTATGTTTAGCAGATGCAGATAATACGGTCACTGAAAGTAATGAGAATAATAATTCTAGCTATGATCAGATTAGGGTGAACAATATACCGGCCAACTACTATGACGGTACAGAAGGATTAGAAGAAGAAGCTCTTAAAGCTGTACTTAATGATATAATAAAAGGACATACAATATATACTTATACAAGTACACTTACTGATACATGGGATATTTTAAAAGAATCGGATGCAGACCCGAATAATCCTTCAAACGTTATTCTCGTTTATTCAGGTAGGTCTGTAAATGGACCGCAGGAGTATAATGATGGTGCAGGATGGACAAGAGAGCATACATGGCCCAATTCAAGGGGTGATTTTGGAACAGTTCGAGGACCAGGCACGGACTTACATAATTTAAAACCTTGTGATGTTTCTGTTAACTCTGCAAGAAGTAATAGATGGTTTGATTTTGCGGATGTATATTATTATGATGATGGAGTAAATACTGGGAGTAAAACAAGTTATACAGATTTTGTTTGGGAACCAAGAGATGAAGTTAAGGGTGATGTAGCCCGAATAATATTTTATATGGCAACAAGATATGAGGGTGAGGATGGTGAATTGGACCTTGAAGTTGTTAATTATTTCCCAGCCGATGATTCAAGTGAACCATTAATGGCACTATTACACACTTTAAAGGAATGGCATGAAATGGACCCTGTGGATGATTTTGAAAGAAATAGAAATGAAGTTATTTATAGCTATCAAAACAATAGAAATCCATTCATTGATCATCCTGAATTTGTAGAAAAAATTTGGGGACCAGTAATTAGCGAAAGTGAAGGCCTTTTCATTTCAGAGTATATTGAGGGGGATAGTTATGATAAAGCAATTGAAATATATAATAATTCGGAAAGCACAATAGATCTATCCAATGTTAAATTACAGAAAGATAATGGAGGAGACCAGTCATTTTCTTATTCCTTGAGCTTGTCCGGGACTATTAATCCTCACGATGTATTTGTTATAGCACATAATAGTGCAAGTGCAGAAATTAGAGCAAAAGCAGATTTAACAACTACATCTTTGGTAATGACTTTTAACGGGGATGATCAATTGAGGATACTTTATAATGGAATTGAAACGGATCATATTGGTGATGTTGGAAACTTTGGCGAAAATAGAACATTTGTGAGAGCAGGCCATGTTTTAAAAGGAGATACATCATTAGTTAACCCACAATTAAGCCTAAATTGGATTGAATTGGATAAAGGAGACCATAGTTGTTTGGGATATCATTATACTAAACAAACATTAATAACACCACAATTATTTATTTCGGAATATATTGAAGGGAGTGGATATAATAAAGGAATAGAGATCTTTAATGCTTCAAATGAAGCTATTGATTTAAATAATGTAGCAATACTAAAACAAACAAATGGTTTGGAGGGTTTCTCTGGTTTTACTTTATCTGGAGAATTAAATCCATACAGTGTTTATTGCATAGTCCATACAAGTGCTCAACCTGAGCTTATAGAAAAGTCAGATTTACAAACTATTGGAGGTGTTTTGGATTTTAATGGAAATGATCCTGTTATGTTGGTATATAAAGGGGTTTCAATTGATAAAATTGGTAACTCTGGAGGTACAAATTTTGCTATAGACAAGGGGTTGTTACGTAATAGTAGTCAAGATTTTCCTTCAAAAGAATGGAATGTTATCGAATGGAATAATATTGCTTTAGATGACTTTTCTTATTTTGGAGAACATGAATATAGACCTTTACTGGTCAATATTGAACTTAATACTGCTTCTTTCCCTAATAAAGTTCTTGTTGCTACTCCCGTAGGAGGAGTACAACCCTATAGTTATCTGTGGAGTATTGGTTATACAGAAGAAGCAATACTGACTAATGGTAAAGGCATTTATAGTGTTAAAGTAACAGATGCAATTGGACAAGAGGCTATTCAGACCTATGATTTCGAAAACACAACTAACACCTTCGATCATAATTTTATTAAATCAGAATCTATTTTAGTCGCAGGAGCAAAAACGGAATCGGCTGTAAATAACCTAAATATTGCTCAAAGAAACGTCACATTTAGTTATTTGGACGATTTAGGACGAAAAACTCAAACTGTTGCTGTTAAAGCAAGTCCAAGTTATAACGATATTGTGCAGCATATTGAGTATGACAAGTTAGGCAGACAAGTACGCGAATATTTACCTTATGCTGCATCATCTGAATACGGAGCATTTCATGAAGATGCCGTTAGCGAACAACGTAATTTCCATTTTGTTACTCCTGATATTGCAAACTCAGCATATCCATACTCCGAAAAAGTTTTTGACGATTCACCTTTAAATAGAGTATTGGAACAGGGAGCTCCAGGTGCCGATTGGCAACCCCAGGACGCTACTATTGCAAATTCCGGACATACGAATAAAAATGAATTTCTAACTAATACAGATGATGACCAGGTAATTATTTGGACGGTTAATTCTTTTGGATATTGTGATGGAAATGGCTACTACCCAAAGAATAAATTGTTTAAGTCGGTAGTGCAAGACGAAAACGGAAATACAGTTGAAATATTTAAAGATTTTACCGGAAAAGAAATCCTTAAAAAAGCATACAATACAATAATAAATCCTGACGGTTCAACTACCGACGAGGATCTTTTAACGTATTATGCATACGATGTCTTTGGGCAATTAAGATATGTCTTACCACCATTAGCATCAGAATTATTAAGCTCAAATTCATATTTTGAATATTCCAGTTCTTGGACAGGCGGTGTTTATCTTAAAGATTTAATATATTATTATGAATATGATAATCGAGGAAGACAAATTGTTAAGCAAATTCCAGGCTCCGATCCCATTTTTATGGTTTATGATAAACGCGATAGATTAGTACTAAGTCAGGATGGAGAATTGCGATTAGATCGTAAGTGGGCTTTTACAAAGTACGATAAGTTGAATCGTGCTATCATGAAAGGAGTTGTTGAAATTGTCGATTATGATAGAGCACAATTGGCCATTTTATTTAATAATCACAGCGCGCATTTTGAAGATGTAAATACAGGACTTGTGCATGGTTATACCTTAAACAATAGTTATCCGGCAAGTGTTCCAGTTACTGCTAATGATATTATGAGTGTAAGCTATTACGATAATTATAATTTCAGAAGCATTTCTGGATATCCAAATTTAGCATTCGATAATGTAAATAATATTGATGCTTATAGTGACAACGATGGTGTTAGTAACGGATATTTTGATCATGTATTTGGGCAGATAACCGGAACTAAAACTCTTGCTTTAGATGATTCTGCAACTCCAAACTGGTTATATGATGCAAATTATTACGACGATAAATTAAGAATGATCCAATCTGTCTCAACAAATTACACAGGAGGAAACGATATTGTTAGCATTGAATACGATTTCGTGGGTAAGGTATTAACTTCCCGACACGAACAATCGGTGAACTTTGGAACAGTTGAAACCATGGTTGAGTACACCTATAATACCTACGATCATGCAGGTCACTTATTAAAAACGGAGCATCAACTAGGTGAAAATGCTGCCAACAAAAAGACACTGGCCGAAATGGGATACAACGAAAATGGCCAGTTAAAAGAAAAGAATATTGCAAAAGATGATGACGGCAAATTCCAACAGTCGGTCGATATTAAGTATAATATTAGAGGATGGACAGAATCGATAAACGATCCCTGTTCTCCGCAAACCACTGATGCTGGAGACGATTTTGCCGACCTGTTCGATATGCAGTTTTATTTTAATAAACCTGTTGCCGAACTTGGGCAAACTAACCTCGATAAACAGTACAACGGAAACATTGCAGGTGTTAAGTGGGCACATAAAGGCGACGACATACAATCTTATGCATATACTTACGATAACTTAAACCGTATGTTAACAGCTAATTATGGCGACGAAACCGCTGGTTGGACCAATCCCGAATTTGATGTGCTGGGCCGAAATGGCGAAGGAGGAATTTCATACGATAAACACGGTAATATATTATCACTTGGTCGAAAAAGTGAAACAGGAACCTGGCGAAGTAACCTACAGTATCGTTACAAAGGAAACCAGTTAATGGCATTAGGAGTAGACGGAACAACGGTTGACCCCAGTATTGACGATTACATTTACAACAAAAACGGAAATATGGTGCAAGACGATATTAAAGGTTTAACTGTAAACTATAATGTATTAAATTTACCCGAAGAAGTGAATTACGGAGGGAGTAATTATATAAAATATATTTATAGCGCAGGAGGACAAAAATTGGCACAGGATATTTACGTTGCGGGAAGCTTAGATCGAACTACCGATTATGTGGGTAACATTATTTATAAAGACGGGAGTTTCGAATATTTATTAACTTCCGAAGGCAGAGTAAATAAACCAACTAGCGATTTTGTGTACGAGTACCAGCTAAAAGACCACCAGGGGAATGTGCGTGTGGCTTTCGAAGCCGATGCTGCAGGACCTGTTGTTACCCAAAAATCCGATTTTTATCCATTCGGTTTACGTTTTGCAGGTATGTTAAACAACGACAATAAGTATTTATATAACGGCAAAGAATGGCAAGAGGGAATTGATACCGATGGCGATGGTGATTTTGATTTACCGCTCGATTGGTACGATTATGGTTTTCGTATGTACG